>DASQMT010000283.1:0-13344 GCA_035645355.1 Solirubrobacteraceae bacterium
CCGCCGGCGCGGCGTGACGGTCCTGCACAGGCGCGAACGCCCAGACGAGCCGTCCCGCCCAGCCGCGCCGGCGCAAGCCGGCGAGCACGTCGTCGCGAGCCTTGGAGCCCTCGGCCGTGACGACGCCTATGCAGCGTGGCAACGACGGGCGTGCGAGCGCCTTCTGCGGTGCGAACAGTCCCTCGGCGCACAGCGTCCGGCGCAGGCGGTCGAGCTGTGCGAGCAGGTCACCCTCGCCGGCCACCCGCACGTCCACGACCGCGAACGAGAACGACGGCGAGGCGGTGCGTGACCCGGGATAGAAGTCGCAGCCGCCCGCGGCCACGACGCGCTGGCCGTCGCTGAGCGGCGCCGGCAGCGCGTCGAAGTCACCGCGCCACATCGAGCATGGCAGCGCGCCGCGCTCGTCGCGCAGCTCGAACCACACCCGGGCGCTTCCGCTGCGCAGGCTGAAGACCTCGCCGAACACCTGCACGTGCTGGAAGCCGCGCAGGCGGTCGCGCAAGCGCGCGGCGTACTGCCCGACCGGCCAGGGGCCGGTCAATCCGGACCCTGGGATCCCGTCCGGGCGACTCGAGGAGTGCGCCCCGTTGGAACCGGAGAGCCGGAACGTGCGGCCCGGCGGCGATGGATCGACGTCTTCGGGCATCCGCGCGGGACGCTACAACCCGGGGCAGCGGCAGCGGCTCCGCCGCGGAGAGTTGGAACGGAGACGGCCGGCTTCAGTCGTGCGTGGGGCCTTCGACGTGACGGGTCGGCTCAACCTCACCCAGGCTCGGCAGCGAGCGCTCGCCGTCCATGCCCTGCTCCCCGCGCACCTCGCCGGTGAACGCGATCCGGTCGAGGCGGGCGACCTCGCGCTCGCCCTCGACGCGCGCCGGATCGTCCGGCGGCAGCGGCGCGATCAGCTTGCGGATGCGATTGCGCAGCTGTAGCGCGAAGTGCGGGGTCGACGCGCCCATGAGCTGGCGCACGTCCTCGACTGTCACGCGATGTTGCGGGCGCAGGCGCTCCGGTTGCTCGGCTTCGGCCACGGCGCGGAGTCTACGCGCCGTCGCCGCCGCCGACCGGCTGGATCTCGAGCAGCGTGTCGATACGCGCCTGGACGTCGACCGCGACCGCGCTCTCGTCACCGATCATCCAGCCGTGGTTGTAGACGCCCCGCACGGGGTCGGGGTCGTACCCGGGCTGGATGTCCAGCAGGTACTCCTGGAGCTGGGCGGGCAGCTCGTTGGCGGCGGCCACGAGCAGCTGCGGGCCGTAGGTGCCCGCTGCCGAGAGCGGCGCGGCCGCGGCTGCGTCCAGCGGCCGCTGCGCGTTGAGGAACACGAGCCCGTGCCCGGGGTCGACGACGTTCCAGCCGAACGAGCCGTCCGAGAAGCGCGCGAACGCGATCGCGTTCGCGACCGGGTCTGCGCCGCCGACGCGCCGCGTCCTGCCGAGCTTCGAGAGCTGATCGAGCACCTGCTCCGAGATCACCCGCTCCGGCCCCAGCACGTAGATCCGGGGCCGCTTGCGGGCCGTGATCGCCGCGCGCGTCGCCGACGGGATCGCGTCGCGCGTGACCCAGAGCACCGGGTCGCCCGACTTGGCCGCCCAGCCCGCGGCCGGCATCGAGAAGGCGGGCTGCTCGGAGGACGCTACGACGACCGCTCGCGAGGGCTTCCCGGCCGCCGCGCTGCGCAGCCGGTCGATTGCCTGTGCGAGCGCGGTGTGATCAGCGCCCTCGACCTTCGTCGTCTTGTAACCCTCCGCGACCGCCGCCGCGCCGACGCCCACGACCTGTGCACCGCCGGCCTGCTTCGCGCCCGTCGGGATCATCCGCCCCAGCGCTCGCTCGGTGACCAGCGGCAGTCCACCGCCGGCGGAGAACAGCAGCGGCGCACGCAGCGGCGCCGACATCAGCTGCGCCGCCGAGATCGCGACGCGCCAGTCGCCTGAGTCGACGAGCGTCAGGGCGCGCGGGCGGGTGTCGTCGTCGCGCGACGGGAACACCGCCTGGGCGATGCTCGCCGCGTCGACGATCGGATCTGCGCCGGCGACGCGCGTGGTGTTGCGCGTGGCGACCGCGGGGAAGCCGAGGTCCGCGATCGCCTCCTCCTCGCCCGTGTCGCGTCCCTGCGCCGGCGTGGCTTCATCGGCGCTGCGCTGCCGTTGCTCGCCACCGTCGTCGCCGTCGCCGCCGCCGCAGCCTGCGAATGCGAGGAGCAGGGTGCAGAGGGCCGCCGGCGGGAGCGCGAAGCGCACGGATACAACGCTAGCGCCGATGCAGGCCTGGGCAATCGGCCGGCGAAAAGTCGCAAAGTGCACACTTTTCGCAAGTTGCGTCCGCTGATCGACCTAGTACAGTGCCCGCCGAAGCCGAACCCTCGGAGGAGTCCGGGGGACGGGGGAACCAATCAGTTGGGGCGAACCGCGCGATTCAGCATCGCGGGGCGCAGGCTCTTTCAGCGCCAGCCCGTCAGCTAACCCCGCAGGCCAACGAAAGAGGTCCATGTCGTTGTTTCCGCGGGCGTTCGCCCCATTGTTCATCTTGATGCTGTGCGCCGTCGCGCCTTCGGGCGCCACGGCTGCGACCCCCGCCACGGGCGGCACGGCCTTTCAGGCGGCGCCTGATCCCCCGCCGATGGTCGGGCCCGGGCGCTGGTCGGGCCCTGAGGTGCCCGGTCGCCGGGCGCAGCTGCTCCCGGACGGCACGGCCGCCGCGCCCGCCGAGGCGCCCGAGCAGGTCAAGCAGGCGATCTGGGCCGCCAACTCGCTCCAGGATCTGCCCTACCGGTACGGCGGCGGCCACAACCTCGAGTTCGACGTCGCCGACGGCGCGGACTGCTCCGGCACCGTCTCGTTCGCCCTGCACGCCGGCGGCCTGCTCAAGGCGCCGCTGGACTCCGGCTCGTTCATGCGCTGGGGCTACGCGGGCAAGGGCGCCTGGATCACCATCTTCACGAATCCGGGTCACGCCTACGCCAAGATCGCGGGCCTGCGGCTCGACACGAGCGTTACCGGCGTGAGCCGCACACGCGGCTTTGCCGCATCCGTCTTCGAGCGCGGGCCGCGCTGGCGTCCCATGGGCCGTTCGCCGCGCGGTTTCACGAAGCGCCATCCCGGCTACTTCTAGCCCGGCGCCCCGCGCAGGATACGCTTGGGGCCGGTCCCAAACGCGGAGGTAGCCGTGCCCGGAATGAGTGGACGCATGTCCACCGTCATCAAGTCGAAGATCAACAAGATGCTCGACAAGGCGGAGGATCCGTCCGAGACGCTCGAGTACTCCTATGCCAAGCAGATGGAGCTGCTCCAGAACGTCAAGAAGGGCGTCGCTGACGTCGTCACCGCCAAGAAGCGGCTGCAGCTCCAGCAGCAGAAGCTCGAGCAGCAGGTGGTCAAGCTCGACACGCAGGCGCGCCAGGCGCTGGCGGCGAATCGCGAGGATCTCGCGCGCACCGCGCTCGAGCGCAAGCAGTTCGCGCAGAACGAGCTCCAGACGCTCGACCAGCAGGTCGTCGAGCTCGAGGCGCAGCAGCAGGGCCTCGTCGACAAGGAGCAGAAGCTGCGCTCCAAGCTCGAGCAGTTCCGCACCAAGAAGGAGGTCATCAAGGCCCAGTACTCGGCTGCCGAGGCGCAGGTCAAGATCTCCGAGGCCGCGACGGGTGTGGGCGAGGAGATGGCCGACGTCGGCATGGCGATGCAGCGCGCGCAGGACAAGACGGAGAACATGCGTGCCCGCGCGAGCGCGATGGACGAGCTCGAGGCAGCGGGAGCGTTCGACGACAACCTGACGCTCACGGCGGGCCAGGACGACATCGACCGCCAGCTCCACGAGCTGACCTCGGGCAGCCAGGTCGACGACGACCTCGCGAAGCTCAAGGCAGAGCTGGGCTCCGGCAGCGCGCCCTCGCCGGCGCTCGAGCAGGGCAAGCCCGCCGACCAGTCGACCCCGGGTGGCCAGCAGTGATCGTCCGGATCGCGACGGAGGACCAGTACCGCGTGCCCGACGAGGACGCGCAGCGCCTCAACGAGCTCGACAACCAGGCGGTCGCGGCGGTGGAGGCCGGCGACCCGGCGCGCTTCCAGGAGCTCTTCGACGAGATGCTCCAGCTCGTGCGGAGCGACGGCAGCAAGCTGGCCGACGACGAGCTCGAGGAGTCAGACGTGATCCTCCCGCCGCCGGACACCTCCTTCGAGGAGGCGGCGCAGGAGTTCACGGGCGACGGGTTGATCCCGGATTAGGGCGGCCCGAGCCCCGGCCAGGATAGAAGTCCTCCGCCGGTCATCCGGACGGCGTTCTGTCTGGCATGCCAGACATCCATGTCTGGTCTCAACCGGGCTTCGCCCTTCTTAGATCGGGATCCCCCAGAGCGGGAACCAGCGCTCGAGCTCCGCCTCCACGGGGAGCTCGTGCCCGATCTGGGCCTTCAACCGCAGCTCGCGCTCGCTGTCGCGGTTCTGCGGTCCGCCGGCCGGGACGAACGGGTAGTAGGTGCCGCGCTTGTAGTTGTAGATCCAGTAGACGGGCTGGTCCTGCGTGTCGAGGAAGGCGAACACGGCGCACAGGATCCGCTCGCCGTAGCCGCCGTCCTGCAATGCCTGAGAGACGACGTTGATGCCGACGACGAGGTCTTCGAACTCGTCGTCCGACAGCACCATCCAGCGGTAGCCGAAGCTGTCGTCGGTGCGGTCGACCTGGGTGCCTGCGTCGCCGCCCGTGCCGCGCAGGACCTCCTCCATGTCGGTCACGATCGAGCCGAAGTCGGCGGTCGCCAACGGCTGGAACACGATCGCCGCCTTGCCGGAGCTGCGCAGCTCGAGGGTCATCTCGAGCGTGATCGCCGCGGTCGCCATGGCGAACAGCCGGCTCTCGGCCGGCTGCTTCATCTTGCGCTTGCCCGTCAGGATGTCCAGGAAGCCCATGTTGCGGAGCTAGGCCGTGCCCTGCAGCTGCATCTCCAGGCGCGAGAGCGCCGCGATCCGCTTCTCCATCGGCGGATGCGTCGCGAACAGTGCGCCGAGCGACTTGCCGGCGCCGGGGGGGAAGATGTAGAAGGCCGCAAGCTCCTGCGTCGCGCGCAGGTCCCGCTGCGGGATCCGCTGCATTCCGCCCGAGATCCGCGTCAGGGCCGAGGCGAGCGCGCTCGGACGGCCGGTGATCAGCGCCGCGCCGCGGTCTGCGGAGAACTCGCGATAGCGCGAGAGCGCCTGCATGAGGAAGAACGAGACGATGTATACGCCGATCGACACGAGGAACAGCACCATCGCGCTCGGGTTGTCGTCGTCGTCTCCGTGGCCGCCGCCGAACAGGAACCCGAACTGAACGATGTAGGCGGCGATCGTGGCGAAGAACGAAGCCAGCGTCATCACCAGCACATCACGGTTCGCGACGTGGGTGAGCTCGTGCGCCATCACGCCCTCGAGCTCGGCGGGCGAGAGCAGCTCCATGATCCCGGTCGTGGCGCAGACCGTCGCCGACTTGGGCGAGCGGCCGAGCGCGAAGGCGTTCGGCATGCGCGTTTCCGCCACCGCCACCTTCGGCTTGGGCAGGTCCGCCTGCACGCAGAGGCGGTCGATCATCGCGTGCAGCTCGGGCGCCTCCGCCGGGGTGACCTCGCGCGCGCCCATCGCCCGTAGTGCGAGCTTGTCGGATCCGAACAGCTGGAAGACGGCCATGCCGCCGGCGATCAGACCGACGGTCAGGCCGTTGACGCCGGATCCGAGCAGCGCGACGACCAGCACGACGTAGACGAGGCCGAGCAGGAACATGGTCAAGGTCATCCGGACCTGCAGCCCGGTGTCCTTGCCGAATGAGGTGGGTCTTGGCATGTCCGATGATTGTTGCAGCCGGGCTGCCTGCTTGAGCGATGTTTTAGGTAGTCTCGGCTGCGCCGAGTCCCATCCGCGGCGCGGATGGGAGCGGGGGACCCACCCGAGAACGGTCTCCGGGGCGAATCCGGGCTGTCGTGCCCGGTAGCGCGATGCGCGAGCCCGTCAGCTAACCCCGCAGGCGACGCGCATGACCCGTTCCGGAAAATCCCTGCATCCTGCATGGTTCGTTGCACGCTCCATAACGCGGGGCGCATATGTGGTCGCGCCCCGCGGAGGCGCCTAGCATGGCGCGCCGTATGTCCCGACTGCGCCTCTTGCTCCTGGTGGCGGCGATGCCGCTCGCCCTCTGGCTGGCCCTGCCAGTGCTGTCCGACGGCGCGCCGCTGTCAAGCCAGATCGAGGCGAAGAAGCGCGCGATCGCCGAGAAGAAGAGCAAGGAGCGGGTGCTCACCTCGACGATCTCCGCCTACACCGAGCGCATCGACGTGCTCGAGGGCGACATCTCCGTGTTGCAGGCGCGCCAGACGCGGATCGAGGCCGAGCTCGTCCGCCGGCGCGCGGAGCTCGCGCGGGTGCAGGACGAGCTGCGCCGCGAGCGCATCCGGCTCGTGCGACTGCGCGCCCGCCTGGCCGAGGCGCGCGCCGCGCTCAGCGACAGGCTGGTCGAGCTCTACAAGGCCGACAAGCCCGACGTCGTGACGGTGATCCTCGAGTCCGACGGCTTTGCCGACCTGCTCGAGCGCGCCGAGTTCATGCAGCGTGTCTCGGAGCAGGACGCGCGCATCATCGATCACGTACGTGAGGCGAAGGAGGAGGCCGTCGCGGCCGAGCGGCACCTGGACGCGCTCGAGGAGCGCCAGCGCAAGGTCACCGCGGTGGTCGCGCAGCGTGCCGCCGAGGTCGCGACGATCAAGGAGCGACTCGTCGGCCGCCAGCAGGAGTTCCAGGGCGTCCGCGATCAGAAGCAGCAGGCGCTGGTCAGCACGCGCGCGGGTCGGCGCGAGCTCGAGGGTCATCTCGCGGCGCTGGAGAAGGAGCAGGCCGCCGTCCAGGCGCGGCTGGCGGGATACGTGCCCGCAGGCCCGATCCGCCAGGGCTCGGGCAGCATGGTCTGGCCCGTGAACGGCTCGTTCACGTCGCCGTTCGGGATGCGCTGGGGACGCCTGCACGCCGGCATCGACATCGCCGCGCCCGAGGGCACGCCGATCGTCGCGGCCGATTCGGGCCGCGTGATCCTCGCGGCCTGGACCGGCGGCTACGGCAACTACACCTGCATCTCGCACGGGGGCGCGCTGTCGACCTGTTACGGGCACCAGTCCCGGTACGGAACCTCGGCGGGCGCGAGCGTGAGCAGGGGCCAAGTTATCGGCTACGTCGGCAACACGGGCCACTCATTCGGCGCCCACCTGCACTTCGAGGTCCGCATCAACGGGTCGCCGGTCGACCCGATGGGCTACCTCTAGCCCCTCCCTAAGCTGTGGCGCATGCAGCCGGAGATCGAGCTCGGCCCGCTGACCCTGCAGTCTTTCGGCCTGATGCTGGGGCTCGGCTTCCTGGTCGCGGGGATCCTCGCGCAGAAGTACCTCGCCGAGCTCGGCCGCCCACCGGACTGGGCCTACGAGATGACGTTCGCGGCGATCGTCGGCGGCCTCGTCGGCGCGCGGCTGTGGTCGGTGATCGAGGACTGGGACGATGCCAAGGACGACCTGCTCGGCTCGCTCTTCTCCGGCGCCGGCCTCGTGTTCTACGGCGGTCTGCTCGGCGGCGCGATCGCGGTGCTGATCTGGGCGCTGTGGCGCGGCGTGCTCGACCCCAAGACGTTCGACGTCGCCGCCGTGCCGCTGGCCGCCGCCTACGCGATCGGCCGCATCGGCTGCCAGCTCGCCGGTGACGGCGACTACGGCAAGCCCTGGGACGGGCCCTGGGCGATGGCATATCCCGACGGCACCGTGCCGACGACCGACGAGGTGCATCCCACGCCGGTGTACGAGACGCTCACGATGGGGCTCGTGGCGTTGTTCCTCTGGCGCCGGCGCCACAGCATGCGGCCCGGTGGGCTGTTCGCGTTCTATCTGGTGCTGGCCGGCGCGGAGCGCTTCCTGGTCGAGTTCCTGCGCCGCAACGAGCGCGTCGTCGCGGGGCTGACGGTGCCGCAGCTGATCGCACTAGCGATGGTCGCCGCCGGGACGATCTGGCTCGTGCGCATGCGCAGCGCGGGCGGCGTGCCGGCGCCGGCACGCTCGTAGCCGGCGCGGGCGCTCCCGGCCGGCAGGCGGCGGGATCGATGCCGGAGCCATCCCGGCGTCTACGCCAAGGGCGGCAAGTGCGGAAGCGGGATCGATGCCGGGGGTGACCCGTCAACGCCGCACGCGCGCCCTGAAGCAGCGCTCGTCCCGCGTTGCCGGCCCGTCACGCCGTCAGTGCTGCACGCGGCCGTGAGATCGGCGCGCGTGCGGCGTTCACGCCCTCGTCCGGATCGCGTGGCCGCCCCGGTCAGGGGCCCATCGCCTCCCGCAGCCACGCGATCGCCGCCGCCTGCGCCGTCGGGTCGTGCTGCACCGAGCGGTGGTCGCCACCGGGGCTCACGTCGACCCTCGAGGCGGGGTGCCGGAATCGCGCGGCGAGCGCTCGCGAGCCCGCCGCCGGAACCTGCTCGTCGCCCTCGGCATGCTGGATCAGGATCGGCAGCCCGAGCGCCGCTACCGCCGCCTCGAGCGGGTTCGCGACGAGCAGCCGCTCGAGCGTGGCCGTGTCGGCTGCGACCGCGAGCCCGCCCGTGCGCAGCCCGCGCGCGAGCAGCCACGCCGGAGCCGGGCAGATCGCGACGACCGCGGCGGCGCCGGCGTGGGCCGCGGCGACGAGCGCCAGGTAGCCGCCCATGCTCGAACCGCGCAGCGCCACCGGCAGTCCCGCCGGCAGCAGCGCGGCGACCGTCGCGACGTCCTCGATCGCGCGCCCGTCGAGCTGCCCGCCGCTCGCCCCGTGACCGCGCATGTCGAAGCGCACGACGGCGAGTCCCGCAGCGACCGCCGCCGCCGCCATGTCGGCGTGGTTCTCCTTGCGCGAGCCCGCGCCGTGGAGGATCACGAGCCCGCCCCAGGGCTCGCCCGGCGGCACGTCGAGCACGTGGGGGAGCGCGCCGTGCGTCATGCTTCTAGCCCGATCATGGCCGCCGCGACGTTCGCCGTCTACCCCGAGGGATCGTCCGCGCAGGACGGTCGGCTGCGCATCGGCGGCTGCGACGCGGTCGAGCTGGCACGCGAGTTCGGCACGCCCGCCTACGTGATGGCGGAGGATGACCTGCGCGCTCGGGCGCGCGCGTTCAAGGCGGCGCTGGAAACCCACCACGACGGTCCCGGCGAGGTGATCTTCGCCTCCAAGGCCTGCCCGGCGACCGCGGTGCTGCGGCTTTTCGCCGAGGAAGGTCTGGGCTGCGACGTCGCCTCCGGCGGCGAGCTGCATCTGGCGCTCAAGGCGGGGTTCGCGCCCGAGCGGATCTACCTGCACGGCAACGCGAAGTCCCAGGAGGAGCTGCGACTGGGCGTCGCGGCCGGTATCGGCTGGGTCGTCGTCGACAACGCCGAGGACGTCGAAAAGCTCGCCCGGGTGCTCGCGCCCGGCAAGCGCCAGCGGGTCCTGCTGCGGATCCGGCCCGGCGTCGACGCCGACACGCACGCCGCGATCCTGACCGGACACGCGGAGTCGAAGTTCGGCCTCGACCCGCGCGAGGCGCGCGCGCTGGCCCAGGACCCGCCGGCGCACCTCGACGTGCATGGCTTTCACTTCCATCTCGGTTCGCAGCTGGTCGACCCGACGCCCTATCGCGCGGCGATCGGCGTCCTCGCCGGGCTCGGTGAGCAGCCCGTGTACAGCCTCGGCGGCGGTTACGCGGTCGCCTACACGGATGACGACCGGCCGCCCGGGATCGAGGCGTCCGTCGCCGCGGTCGTCGAGGCCGCGCACGACCTGCTCGGCGCGGACAAGCAGCTCGTGATCGAGCCCGGCCGCGCGCTGGTCGCCAACGCCGGGGTGACGCTCTACACCGTCGAGTCGGTCAAGCGGCTGCCCGGCGGCGGCCGGATCGTGGCGGTCGACGGCGGCATGTCCGACAACCCGCGGCCGATGCTCTACGACGCCGCCTACGACGCCCGCATGGCCGACCGCTTCGGCCAGGCGGGGGAGCCCGCGACGGTGGTCGGCAAGCACTGCGAGTCCGGCGACGTGCTCGTACGGCGCGCCCACCTGCCCGAAGCGCGCGCGGGCGATGTCCTCGTCACGCCGGTGACGGGCGCGTACGGGCACGCGATGGCGTCGAACTACAACGGCCTGCGCCGCCCGCCGCTCGTGTTCTGCGCGGGCGGAGAGGCACGCGCCGTCGTCCGGCGCGAGACCTACGAGGAGCTGGGTGCCCGAGACGTTTAGCGTCGGGCTGCTGGGCCACGGCACGGTCGGCTCGGCGTTCGCCGAGCTGCTCGGGCAGAGCGCCGACCGGATCGTCCCGATCACCGGGCTGCGGCCGCAGCTCAGCGGTGTCCTGACGCGCTCGCGTGGCGACTTCGACGAGATCCTCGCCGGCTCGGACCTGATCGTCGAGCTGATCGGCGGCGTCGAGCCGGCGCGCGAGTACGTGCTGCGCGCGATGCGGGCCGGCAAGCACGTCGTCTCGGCCAACAAGCTGCTGCTCTCCCAGCACGGCGAGGAGCTCTGGGGCGCCGCCCGCGAGCACGGCGTGCAGCTGCGCTTCGAGGCCGCCGTCGCCGGCGTCGTGCCGGTCATCCGCGTGCTGCAGGAGTCCCTCGCGGCGGCCCACGTGGAGCGCATACACGGGATCGTCAACGGCACGACGAACTACATCCTCACGGAGATGGGGCGCGGCGGCCTGTCCTACGAGGCGGCGCTGGCGCGCGCGCAAGAGCTCGGCTACGCGGAGGCCGATCCGACCGACGACGTCACCGGGCGCGACGCCGCGGCCAAGATGGCGATCCTCGCGCGGCTCGCCTTCGACACCCCCGTGCACCTCGACCAGGTCCGCTACGAGGGCATCGAGCACCTGACGGCCGACGACATCGCCTACGCGCAGCAACTCGGCCTCGGGCTCAAGCTGATCGGCACCGCCGAGCGCGTCGACGGTGGCCTGTCGGTGCGCGTGCACCCGGCGTTCCTCTACGGCGGCCATCCGCTCGCCTCGGTACACGGGCCCTTCAACGCCGTCACGGTCGAGTCCGACGCGATCACCGAGATCACGATGTCGGGGCCCGGCGCCGGCGGGCCGCAGACCGCCTCGGCCGTGCTCGGCGACGTGATCTCCGCGATGATCCCGCCTGCGACGACGCCCGAGACGAGCCAGCGGCTCGAGATAGTCAACGACGTCGAGAGCGCGTTCTACCTGCACATGGAGGTCGCGGACCGGCCGGGTGTGCTCGCCCAGGTGGCCGAGCTGCTCGGCATGCAGGGCGCCTCGATCAAGTCCGTCGTGCAGCGCGGCCTGGGCGACAACGCCTCGCTGGTGATGGTGCTGCATCCGCTGCTCGAGTCGCGCTTCTACGCCGCCGTACGCCTGATCGGCCGGCTGGACTTCATGCGCTCGGCGCCGCGCGCGATCCGCGTGATCGAGGAGGAGTTCACCTGAGCCCGAGCCGCACCGGCCTGATCGAGCGCTACCGCGACCGGCTGCCGTTCGCGCCCGCCGATCCCGTGGTCACGCTGCACGAGGGGTCGACCCCACTGGTGCTGGCGGAGCGCGTCTCCGAGCGCGTCGGCGCCGAGGTATGGCTCAAGCTCGAGGGCGCGAACCCGACCGGGTCGTTCAAGGATCGCGGCATGACCTGCGCGGTCTCGGCGGCGGTGCGCGAAGGCGCGGAGGCGGTCATCTGCGCCTCGACCGGCAACACGGCGGCGAGCGCTGCGGCGTACGCGGCGCGCGCCGGGCTCACCGGCGCCGTGATCGTCCCGGAGGGCAAGATCGCGACCGGCAAGCTCGCGCAGGCGCTGATGCACGGCGCGCGCGTGATCGCCCTGCGCGGCAACTTCGACGAGGCCCTGGCGCTGGTGCGCCGACTGGCCGAGCGCCACCCGATCGCGCTGGTCAACTCCGTCAACCAGTTCCGCCTCGAGGGTCAGAAGACCGCCGCCTTCGAGCTCGTCGAGGAGCTCGGTGCGGAGCTCGACGCGCTCTGCATCCCCGTCGGGAACGCGGGCAACATCACCGCCTACTGGAAGGGCTTCGAGGAGTCCGGCGTGCGCCCGCGGATGCTCGGCTGGCAGGCCGAGGGCGCCGCGCCGCTCGTGCTGGGCGCGCCGGTCGCGCAGCCCGAGACCGTCGCGAGCGCGATCCGGATCGGCAACCCCGCCCGCTGGGAAGAGGCGATGGGCGCGATGGCCGCCTCCCACGGCGCGATCCGCGCGGTCTCCGATGCAGAGATCCTCACCGCGTACCGCTTTCTGGCCGCTTGCGAGGGCGTGTTCTGCGAGCCGGCCTCCGCGGCCGGCGTCGCGGGCCTGCTCAAGCACGGCGCCGAGGACGCCCGGCGCGTCGCGTGCGTGCTCACCGGCCACGGCCTCAAGGACCCGCAGACCGCGCTGGCGCATGCCGGCTCGGTCGTGCCGTGCGAGCCGGACCTCGCCGCGGTCGAGCACGCCGTGCTGGGGCGAGCGGGGCGGTGACGGACGCTCCCGACGCGATCGGGGGGCGGCGCCGGCTCGTGCGCGTCCCGGCCTCGTCGGCGAACCTCGGCCCGGGCTTCGACGTGCTGGCGTGCGCGCTCAGCCTGCACATGGAGCTCGAGGTCGTCGAGACGGGGCGCTTCCGGGTGTTGACCGACCTGGCGATCGCGCGCGACAAGCGCAATCTGGCGGTGCGCGCGTTCGAGCTGCTGCACCCCGCGCGCGAGTTCGAGTTCCGCATCCGCTCCGAGTTGCCGCTCGCCGGCGGCCTGGGCACGAGCGCGGCGGCGATCGTCGCGGGGCTGCTGGCGGCCGCTTCGCTCGACGACGTCGATGCGGACCTGCTCGCGCTGGCGACGGGGATCGAAGGGCACCCCGACAACGTCGCCGCCGCGCTGCTGGGCGGCTTCGTGCTGTGTGCTGACGGGCGCGCCGAGCGCTTCGACGCGCCCGACGGGCTCGGGGCGGTGCTCGTCGTGCCGCACGAGCACGTGCGTACCGCCCGCGCCCGCGCGGCGCTGCCCGCTCAGGTGCCGATGGCCGACGCCGTCTTCAACGCCGCGCACACAGGGCTGCTGGTGCTCGGCCTCGCGCGCGGCGAATGGGACCTGATCGCGCGCGGTCTGCAGGACCGCCTGCACCAGCCGCACCGGGAGCACCTCTATCCGCGGTCGATGGCGCTCGCCCGCCGCGCACCGGAGCTCGGTGCGCTCGGCGCGACGATCTCCGGCGCCGGTCCGGCTGTACTGGTGTGGTGCACCTGCGAAACCAGTGGCGCCGTGCTCGCTCGGCTGCAGGCCGAGTGCGCCGGGTGGGCGCAGGTCCGCCCCGTCGGGTTCGAGCCCCGGGGCGGCGTCGTGTTGG
>DASQMT010000284.1:0-4532 GCA_035645355.1 Solirubrobacteraceae bacterium
CATGGAGCGCGCGTCCTCGACGCTTTCCGGGGGCGAGGCGCAGCGGATCCGCCTGGCTACGCAGATCGGCTCGTCACTGGTGGGCGTGCTCTACATCCTCGACGAGCCGTCGATCGGTCTGCAGCAGCGCGACAACGAGCGCATGATCGCGACGCTCGAGCGGCTGCGCGAGCTCGGCAACACGGTGCTGGTGGTCGAGCACGACGAGGATGCGATCCGCAGCGCCGACCACCTGATCGACATGGGGCCGGGCGCCGGGGAGCACGGCGGATACGTCGTCGCGCAGGGCACCGCGGCGGAGGTCGAGGCCGTGCCGGAGTCGCTGACCGGGCAGTACCTGTCCGGCGTGCGCCGGATCGAGCCGCCGGCGAAGCGGCGCCAGCCCTCGGGTTACGTCGAGATCACCGGGGCGACCCAGCACAACCTCAAGAACGTCACCGCGAAGGTCCCGCTCGGTGTTTTCTGCTGCGTGACCGGCGTGTCGGGCTCGGGCAAGTCGACGCTCGTCAACGAGGTGCTCTACAAGGCGGTCGCGAACCGCCTGAACCGCGCCCGCATGCGCCCGGGCGCGCACAAGCGGATCTCGGGGCTCGAGCAGCTCGACAAGATCATCAGCGTCGACCAGTCGCCGATCGGCCGCACGCCGCGCTCGAACCCAGCGACCTACATCGGGCTGTTCGACCAGATCCGCGACCTCTTCTCGAAGACGCAGGAATCGCGGGCGCGCGGTTACAAGCAGGGTCGCTTCTCGTTCAACGTCAAGGGCGGCCGCTGCGAGGTCTGCCGCGGCGATGGGCAGATCAAGATCGAGATGCACTTCCTGCCCGACGTCTACGTGCCCTGCGAGCAGTGCCACGGCAAGCGCTACAACCGGGAGACGCTCGACATCCGCTTCAAGGGCAAGACGATCGCGGACGTGCTGGAGATGCCGATCGAGGAGGCGCTCGAGTTCTTCGTCCACATCCCGAAAATTCGCCGGCGGCTGCAGACGCTGCACGACGTCGGGCTCGACTACATGCGGCTCGGCCAGCCGGCGACGACGCTGTCGGGCGGCGAGGCGCAACGCGTCAAGCTCGCGAGCGAGCTCTGCAAAGTCGCGACGGGGCGGACGCTCTACATCCTCGACGAGCCGACGACCGGCCTTCACTTCGCCGACATCGAGAAGCTGCTCGAGGTGCTGCAGAGGCTCGTCGACGCAGGCAACTCGGTCGTCGTGATCGAGCACAACCTGGACGTGATCAAGACCGCCGACCGGCTGATCGACATGGGGCCGGAGGGCGGCGAGGAGGGCGGCTACCTGATCGCCGCGGGCACGCCCGAGCACGTCGCGGGCGAGCGCGACTCGGCCACCGGGCGGTTCCTCGCCGGCCTGGTGACGGCGAAGCCGCGCAAGGCCCGGGCGCCGCGCCGCGGGCGCGTGCCGGCTGCGGCCTGATGATCGCGCGCATCTGGCGCGGCGCCACCAGGGCCGACCGCGCGCAGGCCTATCTCGAGTACCTCCGCGCCACCGGACTCGCCGACTACTCGGCGACGCCCGGCAACCACGGAGTGCAGGTGCTGATGCGAACCCAGGGCGAGCGCACCGACTTCACGCTCATCACCTTCTGGGACTCGCTCGACGCCGTGCGGCAGTTCGCCGGCGACGATCCGGAGGTAGCGCGCTTCTACCCCCGGGACGACGACTACCTGATCGACCGCGAGCTGACCGTCGAGCACCACGAGGTGGTGCCGGTCGGGCGCGGCTGAGCGGGCGCTCAGCCGCCGAAGCGCGAGCGCAGCGCCTGGACGTTGTTCACATAGCTCTCCGTGTCGTCGTAGAGCCCGCGGTCGCGGACCGACTGCAGCCCCTGGTAGTAGCCGGCGATGGCCGTGTTCTCGTCGCCGCCGGTCTCGTCCAGCAGCCGCTTGAGGTACATCACGCCGGCGTGCACGTTGTCGGTCGCTGAGGTCGGGTCGAGCTTGCGCTGGGCGAGGTTCTGCTGGAC
The DNA here is from genome assembly GCA_035645355.1 of Solirubrobacteraceae bacterium. Classification (GTDB taxonomy): domain Bacteria; phylum Actinomycetota; class Thermoleophilia; order Solirubrobacterales; family Solirubrobacteraceae; genus DASQMT01. The sequence continues at coordinate 1,986 of DASQMT010000284.1, forward strand.
GTAGTCCCACGTGCCAGGCATCACCTGCATCACGCCGCGCGCGTTGGCGGGCGAGACCATCGCGTTGTTGAAGCCGCTCTCCTGCCATGCGATCGCAGCCGCCAGCGACGGCGAGACGCCGTACTGGGACGCGACCGCCTGGATGTCGCCGGCGCCGACTGTGGTCGCCGTCGGGACCGGGTCGGCGGCAGGGACGACCGGTGCCGGCGCCGGCGCTTCGGCGCGCGTCGGTGTCGGCGCGCCGCTCGGCAGCTTGAGGATCGTGCCCTCGACGAGCACGCCGGCGGGATCGAGCCCGTTCATCGCGGCCATGTCCGCGAGCGTGACGCCGGTCTCGGCAGCGAGACCGGACAGCGTGTCACCCGCGCGCACGGTGTAGGCGCCCTGGGCAGGCGGAGCCGAGCCGGATCCGCCGGCGGTCGCAGCCGGCGGCGCGGCGCCCCCGGCGAGCGTGAGCGTGCTGCCGGCGAGCAGGATCCCGGCCGGGTCGAGGCCGTTCGCGGCCGCGAGCGACTCGACCGAGGTGCCCGCGCGCGAGGCGATGCCCCAGAGCGTGTCGCCCGGTGCGACGGTGTAGCCGCCACCCGGCGCGGCGGATGCGGCCGCCGGCGCGGCGGCAGCCGGGTCCGCGGGGACGAGGCCCGCGTTCTGCAGCGCCGCATAGCCCTCGGCCGTCGTCGGGACGCGGATCGTCGAGCCGAGCACGACCTGCGCGTCCTCCGAGAGGCCGTTGTAGGCGGCGACGGTGCGGGTCGTGAGGTTGTTCGCCGCCGCGATCGACCAGAGCGTCTCGCCCGGGGCGACGGTGTGGGCGACCTCGGCCGAGGCCGGGGCGGCTAGCGTGAATGTGAGCCCGAACGTGAGCGTGGTCAACAGGCCGGTGACTGGATTCCTGCGCACTGCGTACCTCCGTGGTCGCTGGGTGGCGTCTGCACGATTAGCCGCCCTCCCTGCCACGCGCACCGCTGCGCGCGTCGTTACGACCCCTTGCAGGGCGGATTGCCGCCATCGCGCGCAGTTACGTCGCCCTGCACGCGAGCTCGCAGGGCCGGTAGCGTCCCGGCCGGGTGGAGCCGGCCGACGTCAAGCTGTGGGCGCAGAAGTGGCGCTACTACGAGCGCAACGCGCTGCCCTGGAACCGCGTCCGCATCCACGCCGAGCTCGCGCGCCGGCGCTCGTTCTGCCGTTGGCCGCTGCATGGGAACGTGCTCGAGCTGCTGCGCGAGGGGCGGCTGGAGCTCGGCGAGCACGTCCTGTTCGAGCCGGGCGTGTGGCTGACTGCCACCGCGGGGGGCCGGATCCGCATCGGCGGCGGCAGCTTCCTCAACCTCGGCGTGCAGGTGGCGGCGGTCGAGCTGGTCGAGATCGGCGAGCACTGCATGCTCGCCAACGGCTGCTTCGTGACCGATGCGAACCATCGCTTCGACGACCCGCAGCGACCGGTCCCCTGGCAGGGCTTCGCCAGCAAGGGCCCGACCCGGATCGGCTCGAACGTCTGGTGCGGGGCGAACGTGGTGATCACGAGCGGCGTGAGCGTAGGCGAACGCTGCGTGATCGGGGCCAACTCGGTCGTGACACGCGACCTGCCGCCATTCTCGATCGCCGCCGGCGCGCCCGCCGCGGTGCTCAAGACGGTCGAGTACGGGTAGGACCCGGGATCGACGACCCCAGGAGGGGACATGGCTGAGCTGACACCGCTGGACGAGAAGCTGGGCGAAGTCCTGGGCCTGGCCCAGGCCGCGCAGGACGCGACCAAGACCGTCGCGAAGCTGTCCGACGACGAGGATCGCATCGCGCGGCTGGACGCCATGCGCGGCGACGCAGAGGAGGTCGAGCGCCGCACGCTCGCGCTGATCGACGGCCTCGAGGGCAAGAAGACGAAGATCCAGGAGCTGGGTCGCGAGACCAAGGGCGAGGCCTCCGAGATGATGAAGACCTACCTCGGCAGCGACGGCGACGAGCTCGACGGCTTCGAGTTCCTGACGATGGCCGAAGCCGGCGAGCTGGGCCACTGGGAGATCGTGCGCGAGATGAGCGGCAAGCTCGGGGAGAGCGAGGTGCTCGAGCTCGCCGAGTGGTCGATCCCGATCCAGAAGGGACACGCGGAGGTCGTGCGCGGCTGCTCGCTCGAGCTGGCCGCGGAGGAGGCCGCAGAGGGCTGAGCCCAGCTCACGCCTAGAGCATCTCGCGGACCCCGAGCACCACGCCCGCGGCGAACAGCGCGAACGCGAGCACCGCGAGCGCGACGTAGGCCGTCGCCCTGCCGGAGTCGCCCGCCCGGCGCGCGTCGCCGGCCCGTGCGGCGCCGAGGATCACCAGCGAGAACAGCGCGCTGATGCCGACGCCCGCGAGCGCCGAGGTCCAGATCAGCTGCCCGAGCAGGTTGGTGTCAACTGCGAAGCCGATCATCAGCCGCGTGCGGTCAGGGTCCGGCCGTCACCGCCGAGCCGCCGTAGGAGCACGATTGCGAGCGCGACGAGCAGCGAGGCCGAGACGGCGATCGGACCGACGTCGTCCGTGCCCAGCAGCGCCACGAGCGCATAGGTG
>DASQMT010000285.1:0-6046 GCA_035645355.1 Solirubrobacteraceae bacterium
GTCGTCCGCGTAGGCGTGGATCAGCACGCGGATCACGCTCGCCATCGCGCCGGGGACGTCGATCTCCTGCGCGCACATGAGCGGCACACCGCTCAAGCCCATGCGGCGCGCAGCAACAGCCGGGAACTCGGCGTCGAGGTCCGGCGTGAGCGTGAAGATGCAGCTCACCAGGTCGCCGGTCTCGAGCCCGTTGCGCGCGATCAGCTCGTGCATCAGCGCCTCGGTCGCGTCGAGGATCGCCCCGGCCTCGTTGGGCGCGACGGTGTTGGCACCGCGGAAAGCGATCAGGCGCAAGCGGTCAGCGTAACGGCGCCCTTCTGAGCTGCTCCACCTCGGCGGCGCTCAGGCGGCGATGACCGCCGAGCGGCAGGTCGCCGAGCCGCAGCGCGCCGAAGGCGACCCGCTCGAGCTTGACGACGCGGTGCCCCACGGTCTCGCACATCCGCCGCACCTGGCGCTTGCGGCCCTCGCGCAGCACGATCTCGAGCCGATCGGGCGCCAGCCGCCGCACGCGCGCCGGCGCGGTCCGGCCATCGTCGAGCACCACACCTTCGCGTAGCCTCCGCAGCGCCGGCTCGCGCACCGGCGGGTTTCGCACCTGCGCGCGGTAGACCCGCGGCACCTCGAAGGAGGGGTGCGTCAGGCGGTGCGCCAGCTCGCCGTCGTTGGTGAGCAGGATCAGGCCGGTCGTGTCCGCGTCCAGGCGGCCGACGGGATAGAGCCGCTCGGGGCTGCGGACCAGCGAGAGGACCGTCGGGCGGCCCTGCGGGTCCTTCGCCGTGCTGACGTAGCCGGCCGGCTTGTGCAGCGCGTAGACCACGTGGCGGCGCTCCGGCCGGGCGGGCTTGCCGTCGACCGCGACCGCATCGCGCTCGCCCACGTCGAGCGCCGGGTCGCGCACGACCTCGCCGCCGACGGTCACCCGTCCGGCGAACACGAGCTGCTCAGCCGCGCGGCGCGAGGCGACGCCCGCGTGTGCGAGGTACTTGGCCAGGCGCATCCGGGGGCTGACCTTACGGAGCGGGCGCGCGAACGAACTTCAACTGCGGCATTGATGGGAGCCGGTCCGACTGGGGGGTGGCGGATTCGCGAGGCTGCGTGACGACTTGACGTCGCATAGCGACGTCAACTCGCCGAACGGCACTACGACGCGCGCCGCCGGGCGACTTGACCCCCACATGCGGGGGTCAAGGCGCCCGGGAGCAGAAGCAGCCGCACCGGACCCCCCTCCTCAATGCCGCAGTGACGTTGAGCGCCAGCCACGCGAACGCCGCGCTGCCACCATACGAGCCGTGGACCTGGCACTGCTCGAAGCGACGCTGGCCGAGCTCGGCCAGCCCCGGTTCCGCCTGCCGCAGGTCTGGCGCTGGGCGGCGACCGGCGCGCGCGGCTACGAGACGATGACCGACGTCCCAGCGGCGCTGCGGGCGGCGCTGGCGATGCGCGTGCCGTTCTCGACGCTCGTGCTCGCCGACGAGGCACACGCCGGCGATGGCACGGTCAAGGCGCTCTTCCACACGGCCGACGGCCGTGCCGTCGAGGCGGTGCTGATGCGCTATCGCGACGGGCGCCGCTCGGTCTGCGTGTCCTCGCAGTCGGGCTGCCCGCTGACGTGCACGTTCTGCGCGACGGGGAGGATGGCCTTCGGCCGCAACCTGAGCGCCTCGGAGATCATCGACCAGGTACTGCACTTCCGCCGCATCGAGCCGGTCGACCATCTCGTCTTCATGGGCATGGGCGAGCCGTTGATGAACGTCGACAACGTGCTCGAGGCCGCTCGCCGGCTGCCCGACGTAGGCATCACCCACCGCCGCACGGGCGTCTCCACGGTCGGCTGGCTGCCGGGGATCCGGCGCCTCACGGATTCCGACATGCCGCTGCGGCTCGCGCTCTCGCTGCACGCGCCCGACGACGCGCTGCGCTCCCAGATCATGCCGGTCAACGACCGTCATCCGATCGCCGACGTGCTCGCCGCCTGCGACGCGTACTACGAGCGCCGCCGACGCCAGGTGTTCATCGAGTACGTGATGCTCGCCGGCGTCAACGACCACTACGGCCACGCCGTCGCGCTCGCGCGGCTGCTGGATCCCCGGCGCTACAAGGTCAATCTGATTCCCTACAACCCGACCGGCGCCTACGACGGCTCATCGCGCGGCGCGATCGACGCCTTCCGCGCCGCGCTCGAGGAGCACGGCCTGCGCGCGACGGTCCGGCTCACGCGCGGCCGCGACATCGACGCGGCCTGCGGCCAGCTCGCCGCTCGGGGTGCTCCGGCCGCCGTTCAGGCGTAGTCCGCCGCCGGCGCCGTCTCAGCCACGCGCCTCGCCCGCCCGCAGCAGACGGTCGCGCAGCGCGGCCTGGTCCTCTGGGCTCGGATCCCACTGCGCGGCGTCGGGCAGGTCGTCCACCGATCGCAGCCCGAAAAGCTTGAGGAACAGCGGCGTAGTCCGGTAGAGCACCGCTCCGAACTGCGACCGCCCGGCCTCCTCGATCAGCCCGCGCTCCGTCAGCGCCGCGGCAGCCGACTCGGAGGCGACGCCGCGGATCCGGGCGACCTCGGGCCGGGAGACCGGCTGCAGGTAGGCGACGATCGACAGCGTCTCGGCCTGCGCGGGCGTCAGGGACGGCGTACGCGGCCGCGCGAGCAGCCGGCGCGCGGCCTCCTCCGCATCCGGATGCGAGCCGAGCGTCCAGCCGCCGGCAAGCTCGCGCAGCACGATCCCCCGGCCGGCAAGCGCGACCGCCAGCGCATCCAGCCCCGCGACGACCTCCTCGGCCTCGACGCGCAGCGCATCTGCGAGCTCGGCGACGGGCACCGGATCGGGCGCCAGGAACAGCAGCGCCTCGAGCTCGCGCGCGATCACGCGACGGCTCCCGTGACGCCGGCTGATGACCGCGCGTGCACGGTCACCGGCCCGAAGGACGCATCCTGCTCCCAGGCCGCCTCGCCGCGCTTGTAGAGCTCCAGCAGCGCGTAGAGCGTCACCGCCTCGGTCATCCGGTCGGCGCCACGCACGGCCTCGTCGAACGCGAACGTTCCGCGCCGCAGCAGCCCGCGGAGCACCGCCAGCCGCTCGGGCAGCGACACCCGCGGCGTCGCGATGTGGCGCAGATCGAGCGCCGGTGGCGTGCGCAGCAGGCTCCCCAGCGCCTGCCCCAGGATGGCCGGCTCGTAGGCCTGCTCCGCCTGCTCGAGCGGCGCGCGGCGCAGGGCCGGCGGCAGCGGGGCGGAGCGGTAGAGCACGCCCTGCTCGGCCTCCCGGCGCGCGGCGAGATCGGCCCCGGCGCCGCGGAAGCGGGCGTAGGCGAGGAGCCGCTCCAGCAGCTCCTCGGCGGCCTCACCCGGCGCCAGCTCGTCGAGCTCCTCGAGCTCCTCGCCGGGCAGCATCAGCCGCGACTTGAGCTCGAGCAGCGCCGCGATCAGCACCAGGAACTCCGTCGCCGCCTCGAGGTCGAGCTCGCCGCGCGCGCCGAGGTGATCGAGGTAGGCCAGCACGATTTCGGCCAGCTCGACCTCGAGCAGGTCGAGCTCCTCGCGCAGGATCAGCGACAGCAGCAGGTCGAACGGGCCCGCGAATACGTCGAGGTCGAGCTCCAGGTGCACGGCGTCAGAGGCCACGGGCAACCCCCAGGCTATGCCCCGGCGCGGCGGATGCCGTGGCGTGCCGGACCGACGCCCATCGCGTCGCGCGCGTCCGCGACCGTGACCGAGGCGATCGCGCGGGCGCGCTCCGCGCCCGCGGCGAGGATCGCCTCGAGCTTCGCGTCGTCGCCGCGCAGCTCGCCGTAGCGCTCGCGCACGGGCGCCAGCCACTCGGCGACCTCGTCGCCGACGGCCGTCTTGAAGTCGCCGTAGCGCAGCCCGTCGAAGTCGCTCTCGATCGCCTCGGGCGCGACGCCGCGGACGACCGCCAGGATCTCGATCAGGTTCGAGATCCCGGGCTTGCCGGGGCCGCGCAGCACCTCCGCGCCCGAGTCCGTGACGGCGCGCTTGAACTTCCTGCGCACCACGTCGGGCTCGTCGAGCACGAGCACGGTGCCCTGCTCGGAGCCGGCCGTCGTCGACATCTTGCGCTCGGGCTCCTGGAGGTCGCGCACCCGCGCGCCGACCGCCGGAATGCGGTGCTCGGGCACCACGAGCGTCTCGCCGAAGCGCTCGTTGAAGCGCCGCGCGACGTCGCGCATCAGCTCGAGGTGCTCGCGCTGGTCCTCGCCGACCGGCACCTCGTGCGCGCGATAGGCCAGCACGTCGGCGGCCTGGAGCACCGGGTACAGGAGCAGCCCTGAGGAGACGAGCCGCCGTTGCGTGACGGACTTGTCGCGAAACTGGTGCATGCGGTTGAGCTCGCCGATCGCGGTCACCGACGTCAGCAGCCAGCAGAGCTCGGCGTGCTCCTGCACGTCGCCCTGCCGGAACAGGATGCAGCGCTCCGGGTCGAGCCCGGCGGCGATGAGGATCGCCACCGTGTCGTAGACGCGCTCGCGCAGCTCGGCGGGCTCGTAGTCGACCGTGATCGCGTGCAGGTCGACGACGCAGTAGATCGAGGGGTCGGCACGGTCCTGGCCCTCGACGTACTGGAGGATCGCCCCGATGTGGTTGCCGAGGTGCTTGCGCCCCGTCGGCTGGATGCCCGAGAAGATGACCACGCTGCGCTCGCCGGCGAGCATATCCGCCGACCGGCGCGCAGCCGCGAGCCCGCGCTCCGACGGCGTCGGCTAGCCTCGCCGCGGTGCCGCGCATGCTCGCCGCCGCGGTCGTGGCCGCCCTGCTGTCACTGGCGCTCGTCGCACCGGCGCCCTCGTACGACCCCTGGGCGTGGCTTCTCTGGGGACGCGAGCTGGCCGCGGGTGAGCTGAGCACGCTCGAGGGGCCCGCGTTCAAGCCGCTGCCGGTAGCCGTCTGCGCGTTGCTGGCCCCGTTCGGCGGCGCCGCGCCGTGGCTCTGGGTGCTGCTCGTGCGGGTCGCCGCCGTGCTCGCCGTGCTGCTGGCCTACGAGCTCGGGCGGGCGCTGGCGGACGGCTCGCGCGTCGCGGGGGCACTGGCGGCGGCAGCGCTGCTGCTGTGCGCCGGGCTGGCGAGCTACACGGCTGCGGGCGCGGAGCCGGCGCTCGTGCTCGCGCTGGCGCTCGGCGCGGCGGTCGCGTGGCGCGCGCGTCGGATGCGTATCGCGCTCGCCTGTGCGGTCGGCTGCGCGCTGCTGCGGGTCGAGGCGTGGCCGTTCGTGGCACTCGCGGGTCTCGCGCTGTGGCGCTCGCGGCCGCAGGACCGCCGGCTGCTGGCGGCGCTGGCCGCGGGCGTGCCGGCCGCGTGGCTGGTGCCCGAGCTGATCGGATCGGGTGAGCTGTTGCGCTCGGCCGTGCGCGCGCGGGTGCCGAACCCGGGCCAGCCGGCGCTCGAGGCCGTGCCCGGCGCCGCCGCCCTGGGTGCCGCCGCTGCGCTGCCGCTGTGGCCGCTCTGGCCGGGAATCGCCGCGCTCGTCGCCATCGCCTGGCGTGGCCGCGAGCGCGCGGCCGGCGCCGACGCCCGCGCCGCTTTGGTCCTGGCCGCAGCCGGCGCCGCCTGGATCGCGCTGGTCGCGCTGATGGCGCAGGCTGGCTTCTCGGGGGAGCCGCGCTACGCGCTGCCCGGCGCCGCGCTCATCGCGTTCGCCGGCGCGATCGGTCTCTCACGGGCGGCGCGCGCGCTCGGCAGCGGGGCAACGATCACCGTGGTCGTGCTCGTCGCGCTCGCAGCCGCCCCGCGACTGGCAGCGCTGCCGGAGCTGCGCTCCGTGCAGGAACACCAGTGGCGGCTGGCCGGCGACCTCGCCGGCGCCGTCGCCGCGGCAGGCGGAGCCGAGGCGGTGCTGGCCTGCGGGCGCCCCTATGTCGGTCGCTTGCGCGGACCGCTGATGGCTTACCGCATCGGCGTCGCCAAGCACGTCGTCGAGCCCGACGAGCCACCACGCGCGCCGGGGATCGTCTTCCGCTCGGCGCTCGCCGCGGGATCCGCGCCCGCGCCCGCCTCCCCGACACCGTTCACGCAGGTCGCCCACGTGGGCACCTG
>DASQMT010000286.1:0-7266 GCA_035645355.1 Solirubrobacteraceae bacterium
CTCTTGCCAGCCGCCGACGGCGGCAGAAACACGGAAAGGACGCAGCATGCAGATTCAAGCGCATTGCCCTGGCGGCGATCGTCATTGCCGCCGCAACCGCACCGAACGCGTCGGCGGTGGTCGCCGTCGACCGGGTCACCCGCAAGCCGGCGATGCAGCATCACACCGCGGAGCCCACCCCAGGATTCCTCACGCTTCGCCGAGACATTGGCCCTCCGCAACGCCCTCAGAAGCCGGGCAGGCCGAGAGCGCGCCCGTCGTGTCGCTCGTGAGCTCCGGCCGGGAAAGCTTCAACTGGTCGTCGGCGCTGATCCGCGCAACCGCGCCGCTCGCGTTGCTCCTAGCCGGCCTCGCTCGGCCGGCGCTCACGCGCCACCGCACCCGCACCTCGGCACTTGCGTGAAGCTACGTGTGCACCTGTTGCTGGGAGCACCCAACAACAGGTCTCACACGTATGCGCGCACGTTGCTTGCGCAGTACCGGGCGGGTCGCGGCGATCAGAGGGAGCCCGCGGGCGACGGAAACAGGTCGCGGATCTGCTCCGGACTCATGTTGCCGCCGCTGGCCACCAAAGCGACCCGGCGGCCGCGGAGCTCGCCTGCGAGCGTGAGAGCGGCCGCGAGCGGCGCCGCGCCCGACGCTTCGACGAGGTTGCACGTAGCCGCGATCATCGTGCGCTGAGCGGCACGGATCTCCTCCTCGGAGACCAGCACGAAGTCGTCGAGATGCTCGCGGAGGATGGCCTGGGGCAGCTCGAACGGAACGCGCGTCGCGAGGCCTTCCGCATGCGTGTGGCTCGCGCTCTGCACCGGACTGCCCTCCTTCCAGGTGAGATACGCGGCGGGCGCGGCCTGCGACTGCACGGCCACGACCCGGATCGCCGGATCGACGGCTTTGGCGACGATGCATGCACCGGCCGCGCCGCTGCCGCCTCCGACCGGGACGATCACGACCTCGACGTCCGGCTGCTCGGCAAGGATCTCGAGCGTCTCGGTGGCCACACCGGCGATCAGATCAGGCTCATTGCCCGAGTGCACGTAGCGGTAGCCGTCCTCGGCGGCGAGGCGCTCGGCGTTCTCCCGCGCCTCGTCAAAGTCGGCGCCTTCGACGATCAACTCGGCGCCGAGCGCCCTCATCGCAGCTACCTTGACCGGATTCGCGTGCTCGGGCACGCAGATCCGCGCCGTGATCCCGAAGCGTCGTGCCGCGAAGGCGATCGACTGGCCGTGATTGCCCGTCGACGCGGCGATCAGCCCGCGACGCCGTTCCGCATCCGAGAGCTGCGACACGAGGTTGACGCCGCCGCGGACCTTGAATGCGCCGACCGGCTGGTGATTCTCGTGCTTGATGAACACGCGCGTGCCGACACGCTCGTCGAGTCCCGGGTATGAGAACAGCGGCGTCGTGCGCAGGTACGGTGCGATGCGCAGGCGCGCCTCGAGCACATCCGCGAACCCGGGGACCGACCAGCCGGTCATGCGAGTGCCGCTCGAACGCGATCGCCGAGCGAGCCCAGACGCTCCACCGGCTCGTTGCTGAAGACGAAGCGCAGGTGCCGTGACGCGACGTCGCCGCCCCAGCCCGCCATCGGGGTGGCGGCGACCTTGTGCTCGAGCAGCCGGGCGGACAGCTCGGCAGGCGCGATGCCGAGCGCCTGGGTGTCGAGCAGCGCCGACCATGCGCCGTGCGGCACCACGACCGGCAAACCCTCGAGCTGCCGCAGCGTCTCGTCACGGCGCAGCTGCCACTGCTCCGTCGCCGCAGCGACATCGCCGTCACCTAGGTTCAGCGCCACGCGCGCGCCGATCTGAGCGAAGCCGCTGGCGACCAGGCCGTTGTAGATCTGGGCGCGCGAGGCGAGGTCGGCGAGCCGCGACGGCATGACCATCCAGCCCACCCGCCACGCGATCATCCGCTGCTCGAACGACGGCGCGCCGACGATCACCGTGCGCTCGCGCATCCCAGGAAGCGCCGCCGGATGCACGACGCGGCGTCCGTCGAAGAGAACCCCCTCGAAGCCGGCCCAATAGAGCAGCCACAGGTCGGCCTCCGCGCACAACTCCGCGACCGCCTCCCACTCCGCGACCGACGCCACCCAGCCGGTCGGGAAGGACGCGTTGTTCAGGAACAGGACGCGCGTGCGCTCGGTCGCCGCCGCCTTCAGCGCGTCGAGGTCCAAACGCCACCCCTCCCGCTCGGCATGCAGCGGCACCAGCCGTGGCACCGCGCCGACGAGGCGCACGCGGTTCAGCATCCCGGCGTAGGTCGGGTCGGTGAGGATGACCTCGTCCCCCACATCGGTGATGCACAGGAGCGCGTCGAGCATCGCCTCACCCTCGCCGCAGGTGATCACCACCTCGCGGCGCGCGTCGTAGCGCGGCCCGCCACGGCGCAGCACGTACTCGACCACCTCGGCCTTCAGATCCTCGCGGCCGTTGAACGGCAGCCAGCTGTTGGCGCCCGCGTCTCCCACCGCCCGGCGCGTCGCCTCGATCGCGGCGACCGGTGGCGGCACGTCCGTGTCGAGGTTCTCCAACCGGAGGACCTCCGGATCGTCGCCGGCCGCTGCGGCGACGCGGTCGATCCCGAATCCAGGGATGTTCTGGAGGCGCCCGACAGGCTCCACGCGCCGATCGTATCCCCAAGCGCTCCGCTAGGAGCGGAGGACGCAGAAGCGGATGGCTGACACCGGCTGAGCGGATCGGCGTCCAGCTCCGTATCAGTGTCGATGGCTCTCACGGACCGCAAGTCGGAGCACCTCCGCATCGCCTCGGGCGCCGCTGTTGACCACCACGCCGGCACGGGGCTCGCGGACGTCCGCCTGCGCCACCGCGCGCTCCCTGAGCGCGACCTCGACACGGTCGTGCTGGATGCGCATGTGCTCGGACGGCAGCTGGCCGCGCCGCTGCTGATCTCGGCGATGACAGGTGGCACGGCCGAGGCAGAAAGCGTCAACCGCCGGCTTCTGCGCGCCGCGGCCGAGCACGGCATCGGCCTCGTGCTGGGATCGGGCCGCCGGCTGCTCGACGACGCCTCGCTGCTGGCGACCTACCGGCCCGATGGCGCGGAGCGCCCGCCACTGCTGCTCGCCAACATCGGCGCCACGCACCTGCGCGGGAAGGCCGGTTCGGCGCACGCCGAACGGCTGGTCGACCTGTTGGGCGCGGACGGCCTCTCCGTACACCTGAACCCGTTGCAGGAAGCGGTCCAGCCCGAGGGCGACACCGGCTTCGCCGGGGTGCTCGACGGGATCGCGGCTGCCGTGGCAAGGCTCGCGCCGCGTCCGGTCGCGGTCAAGGAAGTCGGCTTCGGCCTCTCGGGCGCCGACGTCGCCGCGCTGCACGGGGCCGGCGTGGCCGCGATCGACGTGGCCGGGGCCGGGGGCACGAACTGGGCCCTGATCGAGGGTCTGCGCGACGACCGTGCCGGAGATCTGGCCGGCGCCTTCGCCGACTGGGGCCTGAACACCGTGGACGCGCTCGCCGAAGCCGCGGCTGCCGCTCCTGGGATGCCGCGGATCGCCTCGGGCGGCCTCCGCGACGGCGTCGACTGCGCGAAGTGCCTCGCTCTCGGAGCCGTCGCCTGCGGGATGGCGCGACCGCTGCTGCTCGCCGCCCGTGCCGACCGCGCGAGCGACGCGGTTGGCATCGTGATCGGCCAGTTGCGGATCGCGACCTGGCTCACGGGTGCGGCGACGTCGGCGGAGCTCGGATGGGAGGGGCTGGCGTGAGGGTCGCGGTGATCGGCTCCGGCCTCGGCGGCCTTGCCGTGGCGCTGCGCCTGCAGGGGCTCGGCTGCGACGTGACGCTGTTCGAGCAGCGCGACGCGCCCGGCGGCCGCGCCTCGCGCCTGCGCTCCGGCGGCTTCACGTGGGATACGGGCCCGTCGCTGATCACCATGCCTTGGGTGCTCGAGCAGGCATTCGCGGCCGGCGGCCTCGACATGCACCACGAGCTGACGCTGCGGCGACTCGACCCGCTCTACCGGATCCGCTGGGCCGGGGAGCAGCGCAGCTTCGACTTCTGCGACTCGCCGGAGCGGCTGCGCGAGGAGGTCGCCCGCTTCTCCCAGGCGGACTCGCGCCGCGTCGACGACTTCCTCGAGGCGTTGCGGCCGATCTATGAGGACGGGATCCTCGCCGCCGGGCAACGCGCGTTCGGTGACCTGCGCTCGTTCGCCGAGCTTGTCCCTGCGATGGCGAAGTTGCGCGCGATCATGCCGCTGTATCGCTTCGTCGCGCGGTATTTCGACCACCCGCGGGTGCGCGAGGCGTTCTCGTTCCACTCGCTCTTCATCGGCGGCGACCCGTTTCGGGTGCCGGCGATCTACGGCGCGCTCGTCTACCTGCAGGTGCTCGACGGCGGCTGGTACGCCGACGGCGGCGTCTACTCCCTAGTCGAGGCGATGGCGCGGCCGCTGGACGTGCGCTACGGCGCGCGCGTCGAGGCGATCGAGACGGCGGGCGGACGCGTGCGCGCGATCCGCCTGGACACGGGCGAGCGCGTGCGGGCGGACGCCGTGGTCTCGAACGCCGACGTGCTCACGACCGACAGGCTGCTGGGCCGCAGACCTCCACTGCGCCCGCTGCGGCCGACGATGTCCTGCTTCATGCTCTACCTCGGGCTCGACCGCACGTTCGACGAGCTGCTGCACCACACGCTGCTCGTCGGGCCGGGGTACCGCGAGTTCATCCGCAACGTCACGCGCGGCCGCTTGATGCCGCAGACGTTCTCGACCTACGTGCACGCGCCAGCGCGCACCGAGCCGGCGATGGCGACGCCGGGCGGGGAGTCGCTCGCCGTGCTCCTGCCCGTGCCGAACCTGCGCGCCGGGCTTGATTGGGAGCGCAAGGCCGAGGGCCTGCGCGACGCCCTCGTCTCCGACATGGAGCAGAGCTTCGGCCTGAGCGGGCTCGAAGCGGCGGTCCAGGTCGAGCACCGGATGGCGCCGCCCGACTTCGCGCGCGAGTTCGGCGCAGTCGACGGCAACGCGTTCGCGATCGAGCCGACCCTGCACCAGTCGGCCTACTTCCGGGCACCGAATCGCGTCCGCGGAGTCACGGGGATGTATCACGTCGGCGGCGGCACCCACCCAGGGGCCGGCATCCCCGGCGTGCTGCTAGGGGCCGGCGTGACCGGCGCGCTCGTCGCGGCCGATCACCGGCTCGACCGTCCGCTGGTGGCGCGATGAGCACGGCGGCCTCCGGCATTGCCCCGCGCCTGCGCCCCCTGGAGGCCCCTGTGCCCGGCGCGGCCGAGCTCGCCGAGGCGCGCGCGACCACGCAGCGGGTTGCACGCACGTTCGCGATCGCCTGTCGGCTGCTGCCGCGCGCCGTCCGCGACGACGTGTACCTGCTCTACATGGTCTTCAGGACGCTCGACGACCTCGTCGACGACAGCCGTCCGGAGGCGGCGGCGCACGTCGAGGCGGCGGCCGCGTGGGCCGCCGGGCGGCCGGGCACGCGCACCCGCGAGGTGGCGGTGCTGGAGGCGCTCGCGGTGCGCCACCCGTTGCCGCGCGACGCGATCGCGGACTTCTGCGCCGGGATGCGCCAGGACCTCGCGCACGAGACTTTCGACACCGAGGAGGAGCTGGACCGCTACTGCTACCGCGTCGCCGGTACGGTCGGGCTCGTGATGACGGCGATCCTGGGCGCGCGCGATCCGGAGCGGGCACGGCCGGCCGCCGCCGCGCTCGGCATGGCGATGCAGCGGACGAACATCCTGCGCGACATCGACGAGGACGCCGCCGCCGGCCGCGTCTACATCGCCCGCGAGAGCGCGCTGCGCCACGGGTCGCTCGCTCCGGGCCGCCGCGCGGACCTGCTGCGCGACCAGATCGCCCGAGCCGACGCGCTGTACGAGCAGGGCCTCGCCGGAATCGCCGAGCTGCGCCAGGGCAGGCGCGCGATCGCCGTCGCCGGCGCTATGTACCGCGAGATCCTGCGTGAGATCGAGCGCGGCGGACTCGGAGCGCTACCGGGCCGCGCAGTCGTGTCACCCGGTCGCAAGCTGGTCGTCGCCGTGCAGGCCACGCGACTCGCGTGAGGCCCTGGCTGACGCCGGCGCGCGGGTTGCTGGCCGGCCTCGTGGCTGCGCAGGTCGCGCACGGTCGCCGGCCGGCGCCGCGGCCGCCCGCCGCGACCAGGACGATGCTGGGGCTGATGCTCGCCACCTCGACCGCCGAGGCGCTCGAGGCGCGCGGCCCCAGGCGCGGCGTATTGAGCGTCGCGGCCGCCGGCGCGATCGGCTTCGGCGCCGAGATGCTCGGCGTCGCGACCGGGCGTCCGTTCGGCCACTACACCTACACCGACCGGCTCGGCGTGCGCGTCTGCGGCGTGCCGCTGCTGGCAGCGGCCGCCTGGGCGATCATGGCGCGGCCCGCGTGGGTGGCGGCGGGCTGGTGCAGCGCCCGGCCGGCCGTGCGCGTGCCCGTCGCGGCGGCAGCGTTGACGGCCTGGGACGTCTACCTCGACCCGCGGATGGCCGGCGAGGGCTACTGGGTGTGGCCCGGCGGCGGCCGCTACGAGGGCGTGCCGGCGTCGAACTTCGCCGGCTGGTACGTCACCGGGTTGGGCGTCTTCGCCGCGTTCGCGGCGCTGGACGGCTCGGAGCCCGACGCGCGCGACGACGGCGCGCTCGCGCTCTACGCATGGACGTGGGCCGGCGAGGGTTTCGCGAACGCGGCCTTTTGGCGGCGCCCGCTCACCGCCGCGGCCGGCGCGGTGTCGATGGGCGCGGTCGCGGTGCCCGCGCTCCGGCGCCGGAGCCGCGCGTGAAGATTGTGGTCGTGGGCGCGGGCGTCGGCGGACTGAGCGCCGCGATCGAGCTCGCCCATGCCGGTCACAGCGTCAGCGTGCTCGAGCAGGGCGGCGCGCCGGGCGGCAAGTGCGCGCGCATCGAGCGCGGCGGCTTCACATGGGATGCCGGCCCGTCGCTGCTGACGCTGCCGCACGTCTTCGCCGACCTGTTCGCCGCGACGGGGGCGCCGCTGGACGACGAGCTCGAGTTGCTCCGCGTCGAGCCGGTCACGCGCTACGAGTTCGCGGACGGCAGCAGCGTCGAGCTGTCGGCCGACCTGCCGCGTGCGATCAGCGCGCTGGAAGCGTGGTCGCCGGGCGCGGGCGCGGACTGGACCCGCTTTCTCGGCACCTGCGCGAGCATGTGGCGCGCCGCGGACCTGTTTCTCACGGGCCCGCCGCCGTGGCCGCCGCGACGCCCGTCCGCCGGGAGACCTCACCCGGACCCGCGCGATGCGCTGCGCATG
>DASQMT010000287.1:0-4133 GCA_035645355.1 Solirubrobacteraceae bacterium
GGGCAGCGGCGCGTCGTCCGGTTCGAGGTCCTCGGGCACGCCGAGCGGCTGGTCGTCGAGCTCCGGCTCGCCGGCGTCGGGCGGCGGCGGCGCGTCCGGGATGTCCGGGTCCTCGGGAGTGATCGGCGTCTCGCTCATGCCGCGGCGCCTACCCGCAGCTCGCGCGGCGCACCCCAATCGTGCAGGACCTCGGGCACCGCGATCGAGCCGTCGTCGCGGGCGCCGTTCTCGATCAGTGCGATCAGCGTGCGCCCGACGGCGACCGCGGTTCCGTTGAGCGTCGCGACGTGGCGCGGAGCGCCGGACTCCGCGCGGTGGCGGATGTTCAGCCGCCGCGCCTGGAAGTCGGTCGTGTTCGAGGTCGACGTAAGCTCGCGGTAACGGCCCTGCCCGGGCAGCCACGCCTCGCAGTCGTACTTCTTCGCCGCGGACGTCCCGAGGTCGCCGACCGCGATGTTGACGACGCGGTACGGGATGCCGAGCGCGCCGAGGATCTCCTCCTCGTTGGCTAGCAGCCGCTCGTGCTCGTCCGCTGCGTCGGCGCTCGCGACGAACGAGAACATCTCGACCTTGTCGAACTGGTGCACGCGGAACAGGCCGCGCGTGTCACGCCCGGCCGCGCCCGCCTCGCGCCGGAAGCAGGGCGAGAAGCCGGCGTAGCGCAGCGGCAGGGTGGCCGCCTCGAGGATCTGATCCGCGTGCAGCGAGGCGAGCGCGACCTCGCTCGTGCCCGTCAGGTAGAGCGGGTCGTCAGCAAGGCGGTAGATCTGCTGCTCGGTGTCAGGCAGGAAGCCGGTGCCGTAGAGCGCCTCCTCGCGAACGAGCACCGGCGGTATCACGGGCTCGAACCCCTTGCCGCGCAGCAGCTCGAGCGCCCAGCGCACGAGCGCCAGCTCGAGCAGCACGAGCTCGCCCTTGAGGTAGGCGAAGCGCGAGCCGGCGACGCGCGCCCCGGCCTCCATGTCGATCCACTCGCCGGCGAGCTCGAGATGATCCTTGCCCGTGCGCCCGCCGTCGCCGCGCTCGTAGAGCACGGTGTCCTCGTCGGCAGCCGTCGGGTCGGGCGGGTTGGGCAGCGACGCCAGCGCCAGGTCGAGCTCGGCCTGCACCGCGTCGAGCTGCTCGCGCAGCGCCTTGCCCCGGCGGGCGACCTCCTGCATCGCCGCGATCGCGCCCGTGGCGTCCGCTCCGGCCTGCTTCGCCGCGGCGATCGCCTGCGACGCGGCGTTCTGCTGCGCCTTCAGGCCCTCCGTCTCCGGCAGCAGCTCGCGCCGCCGCGCGTCGAGCTCGAGCACCCGGTCGAGCCGCTCGTCGGAGCCGTCGCGGCGCCGTGCCAGAGCCGCGCGGACCGGCTCGGGGTCCGTTCTGACCGCCTTCAGGTCGAGCACCGGCTACTCCGGTGCCGCGTTGCTGCCCGAGTTCTCCGCGATGAACTTGGCGACCTTCTCCGCCTCCTCGCCGACGACGATGTCCTGCGGCATCGGGCCGGAGGAGAAGCCGCCGTTGCGGATCGCGTAGAGGATCTCGCCGACCTCTTCCTTGCGGGCCTCGAAGTTGGGCCCGTCGACGTACTCGCGGCCGTTCGCGTCGAACGCCGAGCCCTGCGTACCGGCAGCGTCGATCGTGTGGCAGCCCGAGCACTTCTGCTGGAAGATCTTCGCGCCCTCGTAGTTCGGGTCGGACCTTGCCAGCTGGATGTCCTTCTCGCCGCACCCGCCGGCGCCGAGCGCGGCAGCGGCGACGGCGAGGGCGAGCAGCTCTGAGCGGACACGGCGCAGCATGGCGGGCGGCAAGCATACGAAACAATCGCGGCGTGACCGCCGCGCACATCACGCTGGGAGTCGCGACCGTTGCGGTCAACCTCGCCGCCGGCGCGTGGGGAGCCTGGGCCTGGTGGTACGAGCGGCCGGCGCCGGGCTTCTGGCCGCTGCTGCGCGCCGGCCAGGCGCTCGTGGCTGTCGAGGCGGCGCTGGGCGGAGCGCTGATCGTCGCCGGCGAGGACCTGCCCCCGCTGCACCTCGTCTACGGGCTGACGCCGCTGGCCGTCGCCCTGTTCGCCGAGCAGCTTCGGGCGGTGGCCGCGCAGACGGAACTCGACCGGCGCGGCCTCGAGGGGCGCGACGCGGTCGCGGCCCTGAGCGAGGAAGATCAGCGCGGGCTCGTACGCGCCATCGTTCGCCGGGAGATCGGCGTTATGGCGGCTTCCGCGGTGGTCGTCGCGCTGTTGGGGGTAAGGGCTTCCGAGTGGATCTGAGACAGTGTCGAATGTCACTAAGTAACAATCCCGCACAAGCAGTGCTACAAATCCGGTCGCGATGATCCGTTCCTACCTCCCAGCGCTCGTATTCCTGGGACTCGGCGCGATCCTCGGGTTGATCTTCGCGACGATCAACTCGTTCCTCGGGAGGTTTCTCGGAGGCGGCAGGCGCCCGCGGCGCTCGCAGGGCGATCCGTACGAGTGCGGGCTGCCCTCGGACGTGAAGAAGGACTTCCGCTTCGGGATCAGCTTCTACTTGGTCGCGATGCTCTTCATCCTGTTCGACATCGAGACGATCCTGCTGTACCCGGTCGCGTTGCAGCTCGACGCGTTCGGAATCTTCGCGCTGCTCGAGACGATCGTCTTCATCGTCCTGCTGTTGATCGCCTACGTGTACGTCTGGCGGAGAGGGGCACTCGAATGGAGGTGATCCGCCAAGGGCTCGGCGCGGGCGGCAAGGAGGAGTTCCGCGCCCGCCAGCTGCGGGCGCGCGACATGCTGCGCGGCGACCTCGACGGGCCGGAGCTCGACGAGCATGTCGAGCAGTCCGTGCTCACCACGACGATCGAGAAGGCGGGCCGCTGGGCGGTCGGCAACGCCAACTTCCCGCTCTCCTTCGGGCTCGCCTGCTGTGCGATCGAGTGGATGTCGCACATCGGCCCGCGGCTGGACATCGCGCGCTTCGGGTTCGAGGCCGCGCGCGCGACGCCGCGCCAGGCCGACACGATCTTCCTGTCGGGACGCGTCTCGATCAAGATGGCGCCGATCATCCGGCGCATCTACGAGCAGATGCTCGAGCCACGCTACGTGATCGCGATGGGCGCCTGCTCCTCCTCGATGGGCGTCTTCAACAACTACGCGCTGGTGCCGGGCGACAAGTTCCTGCCGATCGACCTGCACGTCCCCGGCTGCCCGCCGCGCCCCGAGTCGCTCGTGCACGGGATTCTCAAGCTGCGCGCGGCGATCCTCTCGCAGCCCAGCGAGGGCTGGCGCAGCCGCTACGGCGGTCACGGGACCGAGGAGGTCGTCGCGCAGCTCGGCCCGGGCGCGGTCGCCGAGATCAACGCGGTCGGCAGGCCGGGGGCCGAGGCGGGCCATGCCTGACGCCACGGGGCTGGAGCTGATCGCGCAGGAGCTGCGCGACGTCGACGCGGATGCGGTGCTCGACACGGTCTTCTTCCGCGATCAGGCGGCGGTCCTCGTGACGCCGGACTCCGTGCCGGCGACGCTCGCCCACCTGCGCGGCAAGGGCTACCGCTTCCTGTCCTCCGTGCACGGCGTCGACTACTTCCCACTCGAGCCGCGCTTCGGCGTGCACTACGAGCTGCTCGACATGCATGACGTCGACCGCATCAGCGTGCGCACGCGCGTGCCGCTCGAGCATCCGCACGTGCCGAGCGTGACGGCGGACTGGCCGTCCGCGGACCACCAGGAGCGCGAGGTCTACGACATGTTCGGCGTGATCTTCGACGGCCACCACGACCTGCGCCGGATCCTCATGCCCGAGGACTACGAGGGCTATCCGCAGCGCCGCGACTTCCCGCTCGGCGGTGAGCCGGTGCTGTTCACGCACAACGAGGGCAGCACGCCGGAGTGGTGGAAGTGACCGACCGCGTGGGGACTACGGAGCGTGAGGGGACAGTCCCGCGTGAGGGGACAGTCCCCTCCCACGAGCGATCCATCTCCGCAGACCACGTCGGGAGTGGGACTGTCCCCTTGGCAGCGGAGCTCGACCACCCGGAGTCCGAGGAGCTCCTCACGATCAACTTTGGCCCGCACCATCCCGCGACGCACGGGGTGCTGCGGCTGATCACCACGCTCGAGGCCGAGATCGTGCGCGATACGAAGCCGATCATCGGCTACGTCCACACCGGGA
>DASQMT010000288.1:0-4686 GCA_035645355.1 Solirubrobacteraceae bacterium
CGGCCTCGGCGATCGCGCCCGAGCGGCTGCGCACGGGCGCCCGCACCGTGTGCTCGTCGCGCGTGGGCCGCTCGTGAGACATCTCCGCGAGCGCCGCCAGCGCGCGCTCCGCGTCGGCGTCGTCCTCGAGCTCGACCTCCAGGCGCTCGCCACCGACGCGGTCCTTGAGCTCGTCGGAGGTGCCCTCGGCGATCACGCTGCCGTGGTCGATCACGACGATCCGGTCCGCGAGCCGGTCGGCCTCGTCGAGGTACTGGGTCGTCAACAGCACGGTCGTGCCCTCCGCGGTGCGCGCCTCGATCGTCTCCCACATGCCGAGCCGGCTGCGCGGGTCAAGCCCCGTGGTCGGCTCGTCGAGGAAGAGCACGGGCGGGCGCGCCACGAGCGCCGCGGCGAGGTCCAGCCGCCGGCGCACGCCGCCCGAGTACGTCTTCACGGGCCGCCTCGCCTCGTCGGACAGCTCGAAGCGCTCGAGCAGCTCGGCGGCGCGCGTGCGCGATTCCGCGCGCCCTAGGTGATAAAGCCGGCCGACCAGCTCGAGGTTCTCGAAGCCGGTCAGATTCTCGTCAACCGCCGCGTACTGACCGGCGAGCCCGATCTGGGCGCGCAGCGCGGCTGCGTCGCGAACGGTGTCGAGGCCGGCGACGCGCGCCGTGCCCGCATCGGGGTCCAGCAGCGTGGCGAGGATCCGCACCGCCGTCGTCTTGCCGGCCCCGTTCGGGCCGAGCAGGCCGAGGATCGTGCCCGCGCCGGCGGCGAAGTCGACCCCGCGCAGCGCCCGCACCGAGCCGTACGACTTGGCGAGCCCCTCGACGACGATCGCATCCTCTGCCATTGCGTCGAAGCTAGCGGACGCGGGTGCGGCAGAGGGTCGGGTTGCCCACACTCTGCGCGACCGTCGGCCTGGGCCCGTTCTAAGCTCTGGCTGCGGAATGACGACCTTCGCCGATCTCCGGCTCTCAGACGCTGCCCTCGCCGCCGTGCGCGAGGTCGGTTACGAATCGCCCAGCCCGATCCAGGAGCAGGCCATCCCCGTGCTGCTCGCCGGCAAGGACGTGATCGGCCAGGCCCAGACCGGGACGGGCAAGACGGCCGCCTTCGGGCTGCCGATGATCGACTTCGTCGACCCTGGCGACCACGACACGCAGGCGCTGGTCCTGACCCCGACGCGCGAGCTCTGCATCCAGGTGACGCAGGCCCTGCGCGCGTACGGCAAGCACAAGGGGATCGACCCCGTCGCGGTCTTCGGCGGCGCCCCGATCCGCACCCAGCAGGCGCAGCTCAAGGCCGGCGCGCAGGTCGTCGTGGGCACCGTCGGACGCGTGCTCGACCTGATCTCGCGCCACTCGCTCGCGCTGCACTCGTGCCGCTACCTGGTGCTCGACGAGGCTGACGAGATGCTCGACCTCGGCTTCCTCGAGGACGTCGAGAAGATCCTCGCGACGACACCGAACGGCCGCCAGACCTGCCTGTTCAGCGCGACGATGCCGGCTGAGATCCGCGCGCTGGCCGAGCGCCACCTCTACGACCCGGTGACCGTCGTCGTCAAGTCCGCCACGCTGACGATCGACACCGTCGAGCAGTTCTTCGTCGAGACCAAGCCGGCCGAGAAGAACGACATGCTGGCGCGCGTGCTCGAGGCGGAGCGGCCCGACCAGGCGATCGTCTTCGTGCGCACGAAGATCCGCTGCGACCAGCTCTACCGCACGCTGCGCGATCGCGGGATGAACGTCAAGGCGCTGCACGGCGACATGAGCCAGGGCTCGCGCGACGGGGTGATGATCTCCTTCAAGGACGCGCGCGTGCAGATCCTGGTCGCGACGGACGTCGCCGCGCGCGGGCTGGACATATCGACGGTCACGCACATCGTCAACTTCGACGTGCCCACCTCGCCCGACGTCTACGTGCACCGGATCGGCCGCACCGGCCGTGTCGGGCGCTCCGGACGCGCGATCACGTTCGTCGAGCCGCGCCAGGCGCGCGACCTCGCCGCGATCGAGAAGCACGCCAACACGCACATATCGCCATGGTCGGAGGGCGCCAAGGTGCTGCCCGCCAAGATCGAGGAGACCCGCCCGCGGCGGCACCGCAAGCCGCACGACGACGTGACGCTGCCAGTCAACGGCGACGGCGGCTTCCGCAAGCTGATCGCATCCGGCGGCCGTGCCGCCGGCCTCGCCGAGTCGGACCTGATCGGCGCGGTCGCCGCGACCGGCCTGGACGGCGAGGCGATCCGCAACGTGCGGCTGCTCGAGCAGTTTCTGCTCTTCGAGGTGCCGAGCGATCAGGCGGCGCGCGTCGCGGATACCGTCGACGGCACCGACGTGCGCGGCCACACGCTGCGTCTCGAACTCGCGAAAGGCTGAGAGCAACCATGTCCCAGATGACCATGACCACCAGCAAGGGGGACATCGTCTTCGAGATGTTCGACGACGATGCGCCCAAGACGGTCGGCAACATGCGCGAGCTGGCGGAGAAGGGCTTCTACGACGGGCTCACGTTCCATCGCATCATCCGTGACTTCATGATCCAGGGCGGCTGCCCCAAGGGGACGGGCACCGGCGGCCCGGGCTACCAGTTCGAGGACGAGTTCAACCAGCACAAGATCGTCCGCGGCGCGCTCGCGATGGCCAACTCGGGCCCGAACACGAACGGCTCGCAGTTCTTCATCGTCACGACCGATGCCGCTCCCTGGCTGGACGGCAAGCACACCGTGTTCGGCAAGGTCACGTCGGGGATGGAGGTCGTCGACCAGCTCGAGGGGCTGCCGACCGATCGCAACGACCGGCCCGAGGAGCCGGCCGTCATCGAGAAGCTCGCGTTCACGGGATGACCGCGCCCGCGGGGGCGGCCGTCGCCGACGGCATCGATGTCGAGAACCCGGCGACCGGTGAGCTGGTCGCCACCGTCGCCGCCACGCCGCCGCCCGATGTCGCGGCGCTCGTGGCGCGCGCGCGCGCCGCGCAGCCCGGCTGGGAGGCGCTCGGCTTCGAGGGTCGCGCCGAGATCCTGCGCCGCGCGCGCAAGTGGGTCCTGGACAACTCCGACACGGTCGTCGCGACGATCGTGTCGGAGACGGGCAAGGCACACGACGACGCCGTCTTCAACGAGATCGCCTACGTCGTCGGCGCGCTCGGCTTCTGGGCACGGCGCGCGGCCGGATACCTGGCCGACGAGCGGGTCCGGTCCGCGAGCGTCGTGGTCGCGGGGCGCAAGCTGGTCACGCGCTACCGGCCGCTGGGCGTGATCGGCGTGATCGGGCCCTGGAACTATCCGCTGACCACCTCGTTCGGCGACTGCATCCCGGCGCTCGCCGCCGGCAACGCGGTGGTGCTCAAGCCGTCGGAGCTCACTCCGCTCACGTCTCTGCTGATGGAGTCGGCGATGCGCGAGTGCGGGCTGCCCGCCGACGTGCTGCTCGTCGCGGCCGGCGACGGCGCCACCGGGGCGGCGCTCGTCGACGCGGTCGACATGGTGATGTTCACCGGCTCGACGAGCACCGGCAAGCAGGTGCTCGAGCGTGCCGCGCGCACGCTGACACCGGTGTCGCTCGAGCTGGGCGGCAAAGATCCGATGATCGTGCTGGCCGACGCCGACGTCGAGCGCGCCGCCGCGGCGGCGGCCTACTACTCGATGCAGAACAGCGGCCAGACCTGCATCTCGGTGGAGCGCGTATACGTCGAGGCGCCGATCTACGACGAGTTCGTCGACAAGCTCACGCGCAAGGTCGCCGCGCTGCGCCAGGGACCCTCCGCCGGCCCCGGCACGGTCGACATCGGCGCGATCACCTCAGGCCGGCAGCTCGACGTGGTCAGCCGCCATGTCGAGCGGGCCCGCGCGGCCGGCGCCCGCGTGCTGACGGGCGGCGCCGCGCGGCGGGGCGCCGGCAGCTTCTATGAGCCGACGGTGCTGGTCGACGTCGATCACACGATGGAGTGCATGACCGAGGAGACGTTCGGCCCGACCGTGCCGGTGATGAAGGTGGCCGATGCCGACGAGGCGGTGCGGCTTGCGAACGACTCGCAGTACGGCCTGTCGGCCTCGGTCTGGACCGGCGACAGCGCGCGCGGCGAGCGGCTGGCGCGCGCCATCGAGGCCGGCATGGTCTCGGTCAACGACGCGCAGGTCGGCTACTACGCGCTCGAGCTGCCGATGGGCGGCTGGAAGGCCTCGGGCCTGGGGTCACGCCACGGCGCGACCGGCATCCGCAAGTACTGCCGCCAGCAGTCGCTGGTCGTGGCGCGCTTCGCGCCCCCGCCGCGCGACCTGTGGTTCTTCCCCTTCCGCCCTGCCCGCACGAAGCTGATCGGCAAGGGCCTGGGAATCTTCTATGGCCGCGCCCGGCGCGCGCGCTAGGCGGCCAGCGGCAGCGGCGCCGCCTCGTCCTGGATCCGCGTCAGCTCGCGCCGCAGCCGCCGGCGCCCGCGGTGCTGCAATCCGTGGATCGCGTCCTCGCTGCGGCCCATGCGCTGTGCGACCTCACTCGGCGTCAACCCGACGAGGAACCGCAGCATGATCACGTTGCGCTGCTCGAACGGCAGCTCGCCGAGCGCGAGCCGCAGGTCCTCGAAGCGCTCGCTGCCGCTCACGTCGACCACAGCGTCGATCGCACGGACCTCCTCGCACGGGAGCGGGCGGCGGGCGCCCCACTGGACATTCGTCCATAGAACCCGCGCGCGCTCAGTT
>DASQMT010000289.1:0-6583 GCA_035645355.1 Solirubrobacteraceae bacterium
GCTGGCGGGCCGGATACAGGCCGGCGACGGCCCGTCAGACGAGCAGCGCGAGCGGTCGTGGTTCAACGTCCGCTTCGTCGGCGAGGGCGGCGGGCGGCGTGTCGTGACGGAGGTCGCGGGAGGCGACCCGGGTTACGACGAGACCGCCAAGATGCTCGCCGAGTCGGCGCTCTGCCTGGCGCACGACGAGCTTCCTCCCAGCGCCGGCCAGGTCACGACCGCCGTGGCGATGGGCGACGCGCTGATCGCCCGGCTGCGCGCGCGCGGGATCAGGTTCGAGCTGCTCGAACCTGCCTGAGACCGGGCAGCTCGCCGCGCAGCGCACGGCCATGGCGCTCGGCCGACCGCCTGACCGCGTCCTTTGCTCCAGGCGTGATGATCGTGTCCCACCAGGCGCCGTGGATCGTGTCGAAGGCGAACGGCTCGACGGCGGCAGCGATCGCCTCGACCTCCGCCTGCGGCAGCGGCACGAGGTTGGGATAGCTCCACATGAAGCCGACGTGCGCGCGATCGGGGATCACCTGGATGATGTCGCCCGTCAGCAGCTCGCCCGCGCCCTCGGCCCGGTGCAGCAGCGTGCCGCCGGGAAAGTGGCCGCCGCCGCGCACGAGCGTCAGCCCGTGGCCGAGCTCGAGCAGCTCGCCGTCCCAGTGGCGGACCGCGGAGTCGGGCCGCATCACCCATTCGGCGTCGGCCGCGTGCAGGTGGATCGGGCAGGAGAAGCGCCGCGCCCACTCGACCATCCCGGAGTAGTAGTGCGGGTGCGAGATCGCGATCGCGGCCAGCCCGCCGCGGCGCTCGATCGCGTCCGCCGTCGGATCGTCGAGCAGCGTGATGCAGTCCCAGAGCAGGTTGGAGTCACCGAACGGGACGAGCAGCGCGCGCTGGCCGATCGCGAAGCTGGGCACGGTCCCGACGCCGGTGAGCGTTCCCTGCTCGTGGAGCTCGTTCGCGTGCACGCGCGCCAGCTCCGCGAGCGTCGTCCAGCGCTGGCCGCTGGGCGGGACGTACTGGCGCTCGTCGAGGCAGATCGGGCACTCCGGCGGCGGCGCGTCCGCCTCCGGGTACTGGGTGCCGCAGGTCGCGCAGGCGAAGCTCTCCATGAGCGCGAGACTACGTGCAGCCGGTTCCGAGGAAGCGCAGCCCGATGCGGCGGTCGGTGCGTGCGCGGAGCCGGAAGTCGACGCGCCACAGCCGCGCGCGCTCGCCCGACGCGAGCGTGCCCGGGGCGAGCTGCGCCTGGATGCGGTCGGCGCCCGGGACGACGAGCTGGGAGCCGTCGGTGGCGCCGGAGGGCGACACCCGCGGCCGACGGCTGAAGAACGCGGAGGCGCGGAAGCGCTCGCCGCGGCGGGCGACGAGCGCGAGCGCCACACCGCAGCGCAGCGGCCGGATGACGACCGACGCCCGGCGCGAGCGCCCTGCCCGGCGGCGGAACTCGCCGGTGACGCGCACGCTCCCGTCGCCGCGGACGCCGATCGAGTCACCGTGGAAGTGGCCACCGCCGCCGTCGAGCAGCACGGGACCGGCGCTCAGCGGGCGCCCGCCGCCGTTGCGCGGGCGCTGCGGGACGAGCTCGCGCCAGCCGTCGGGGCCGCGCGTCAGCGCGTGCGCGAGGCCCGCGTCGTAGCGCAGGTCGCGCGCCTGCGGGCCGTTCGTGCTGCGCGTCATCCGGACGGCGAGCCAGACCGCGCCGCGGCGCACGACGGCGAACCTGCCCGGCCCCTGGGAGACCACCCTCTCCAGCCGGCGGTCGGCCGGCAGCGACGCCCGGGCGTGCTCGTCGGGGCGCAGCTCGAGCAGCCAGTTGAGCTGCGCGAGCGTCAGGCCCGCCATCGACGGCGCGCCCGAGTAGGCGTCCAGGCCGCGCGCGCCGGCGCGCAGGTCGGTCGCGAGCGCGGGCGTGATGAGCTGGCCGCCGGGGCCGATCGGGTATGCCGTGCGCAGCCGGTCCAGCGCCCGCTGGGCGACCCCGTGGGCGCGCGCCTGCTCGCGGCGCGACAAGCCGCCGAGCCGTGCGGCGAGCTCGGCACCGTAGGCCACACCCGGCAGCGGCCAGGCCTGTCCCTGTGAGCGGCCGAAGTAGCCCGAGTCGCCGTTCGGCGCGGTGATCAGCGCGGCGCTGCGCACGGCTTGACGCAGGACGCGGCGAGCGGCGGGGGCGGCGCTGCGGCCGAGCAGCGCGACGGCGCGCGCGTAGAGGCCGAGCGAGAGGCCGTGATACGCGACCGGGCTGTCGGGTGGATCCGACAGGAGCCACGGCCGGCCGCCGCGGAACAGCTTCGGGATCCGCGCGTTGATCAGCTCCACCGCGCGCCGTCGCGCCGCCGCTGCGCCGCCACCGGCGATGCTGCTGTTGCGGGGCGAGCGCAGGCCGCTGCGGCGCAGCTCGAGCACGGTGACCGCGTCGACGAGCCAGTGGTTGCCGTAGCGGTCTTCGTACTGCAGCCGCACGGTCCGGATGCCCCGCAGCCAGCGTGCCCAGCGCGCTCGCGCGCGCCCGAACCCGGGCCGGCCGCGCGTCAGGTTGTACGCGCCCGCGACCGCCAGCTGCTCGAACACGCTCGGCCGGTGCCAGACACGGCCCGGGTCCATGGCGAACATGAGCGCCCGCCGGCCCGCCGTGGCGATCCGCCTATCGCCCTCGCGCAGCCCCGTCTGGAGCAGTGCGTAGCCCATCAGCGCGTTGCCGTAGCGCGTGTCGGGGAAGCCGCCATAGGAGTCGGAGACGTCGTCGAGATAGTCGGCGAGGGAGCCGTCCGGGCGCTGGATGCCGGGCCACGGCGCCGCCAGCTCGTGGGCCAGGTCGCTCCAGCCGCTTGCCGCCGCGGGAGCGGCAGGGAGGCAGAGGGCGAGCGCCAGGGCCACGGCGAGTCGGAGCGCCCGAGCCGGCCGGCGCGGTATGGCGACCGGTGTGGAGCGAGCGCCCGCGATCACTGCAGGGTAGGCGCGGCTCGCATGTGAAGACCTGTTGCGGGCGGCGTAACCGGCGCTCCCACCCTCTGTAGACAATGCAGATGCCCCGCGCAGCCGTTCACTCCCCCCGATCGCTCACGACCGTCGCCCGCCGGCGGCTGCGCCCGCACGTGCCCGCGATCCTGCAGACGGCCGCGGCCGCGCTCGGAGCGTGGTGGCTCGCGGACCTCCTGCTGCCGACCGAGCGCCCGGCGTTCGCCTCGATCGCGGCCGTCGTCTGCGTCGGCGTCACGGTCGGGCAGCGACGCCGCCGCGCGGTCGAGCTGCTCGGTGGCGTCGTACTGGGCATCACGGTGGCCAGCCTGCTGCTGTACGCGATCGGAAACGGCCCCTTGCAGATCGCGCTGCTCGTGGTGCTGGCGATGTCGGCCGCGCTGCTGTTCGGCGGCGGTGAGCTGTTCGTCAACGAGGCGGCGATCTCGGCGATCCTGCTCGCCTCGCTGGAGACGACCACCGGCGGCTTCTCCGCCGACCGCATCCTCGAGGGTTTGATCGGCGGCAGCGTCGGGCTCGCGGTCGCCTCGTTCCTGTTCCCGCCGCATCCGGTCGCGATGGTCGACCAGGTCGCGCAGGCCGTCTTCGGCAAGCTCGGGCGCACGCTCGAGGAGACTGCGGCCGCGCTGCGCGACTCCGACCACGAGCGCGCCGAGCGCGCGCTGCAGGCTGCGCACGGGATCGACGAGGACGTCGAGGCGCTCGAGGGGATGCTCGCCGCGGCCGGCGAGACGGCGCGCTTCGCGCCCGCGCGTCATCAGGACCTGACGTTCGTGCACCGCTACGAGCGCACGATGCCGCAGATCGACTCCGCCGTGCGCGACACGCGCGTGCTGGTGCGCTTCGCGGCGCGCCAGGTGCGCGCGGGTGAGCGGGCCCCGCAGCTCGCCGCTGCGGTGCACGAGCTGGCGGACGCCGTCTGGGTGCTGGCCGCGCAGTACGAGCACCCCGACCGCCCCACCGCGCTCCGGGAGCTCGCGCTGCAGGCGGCACGCGCCGCGGAGGACATCCACGATCGCGAGCCGTCGCTGATGACCTCGCAGATCGTCGCCCAGGTGCGCTCGATCGCCGTCGATTTGGTGCGAGCGGAGGAGTCGCTGACCGGCGCGCCGCCCAAGAGCGCGGTGGCCGAGCTGCCCACCGAGGAGCTGCTGGCGGTGCGCCCGGCGGCGTAGTCCTTGCCTGCGACTCTCGAGCAGGCGTGGCTCAAGCGTGGAACGCCGCGAGCCGCTCACCTTCGGCGGCCAGCAAGCGGCGGCTCGCTGCATCGAGCTTCCCGAACGGCTCGAGCTCGATCGCGCCGCGCTCGTCGCGCCAGGTGCCCGCGACCGCGCCGTCGACGAGGAACGTGGCGAACGAGTGCGGCGTCTTCGTGCTGAAGATCTTCGCCCGATGCTCCTCGGGCAGCAGCCCGGTGCGGCGGGCGTGCACGAGCAGCGTCGCGTCCCACGTCGGGAGGTAGCGCGGCGGCGCGGGCGTCCCAGAGTCCGGCAGCGGAGCACCGGGCAGGTCGAGCAGCACCTCGCCGCCTTCACCGCGGAAGCGCTCGAGCTCCAGTCGGGCGAGCGCGGGCCGCAGCGCGGTGAGGCCAAGCCCGGTGAATGCGGCGACGTCCTTGGCCGTGGCCGGGCCTAAGCCCGCCAGATAGCTGCGCACGAGCCGCTCGGTCGATTCACGTACGCCGGACGCCGGCGGGCCGACCCGGTCCTCGGCCAGCGCGTAGAGGTCGGCGCGGCGGCGCTCCCAGGTGCCCGACGGCGGTACGCGCACGAGGTCGAGCCAGAGCCCGACGCCGTTCGCGACACGCTTGCCGAGCAGCGCCTCGATCTCGCCGCGCCGCAGCCGGCCGTCGGCCTCGAGCCGGCGCCGCAGCCTGCGCGCCGCACCGGCCATCGCCCTGGCGCTCGGGGCATCCGGCGTCGCGCGCAGCCAGAGCGTCCGGCGCGCGTCCCTCGTCGCGAGCGCGAACGGCCAGAAGTCACGCGGCGAGACGAGGTGGATCGTGGCCCGTATCAGCGTCGCCTGAACGACCTCGCGTCGCTCCAGCGCAGCCGTCAGCGTCGCGCGCTCGAAGCGCTCGACGCGCGACCAGAGGCCGACGTACATCGATGGCGCGTACTGCGCCTGGATGCCGGCGAACTGCTCGAGCGCCGCGGCCAGCGGCAGGTCGACTCGATCGAGCAGCCCCTGGCGGGCGAGCAGCGCGCGGTTGAGCTCCTGTCGGCTGAGCGTTCGCATCGCACCAGTGTCCGGTATGAGGCAGCGCGGCTCCTGGCAGGCTTGCCACAGATGAGACAAGCTGGTATCCCTCAGAGCGCGTCTTTCGCCGCTGTCGGAAGGGAGATTTGAGCGCCGTGTGCCTGGCCGTTCCCGGGCAGATCGTCGATGTGGTCGACGAGGTCAACCGCCTCGCCAAGGTTGACGTCGCCGGAGTCCAGCGCAACGTCAACGTCGGGCTCCTCGACGGCGTCGGACCCGGCGACTGGGTGCTGATCCACGTCGGCTTCGCGATCTCCCAGGTTGACGAGGAGGAGGCGCTCGCGACACGCAGGCTGCTCGAGCAGATGGGCGCGGAGTACGAGCAGGAACTCGAGGAGCTCAAGGCGAGCGTGATCGAGTGAGCGAGCTGAGCTGCCACTGCATCACCTGCAGCGACGAGGCGGTGGCGATGCGGGTGCAGCAGGTCGACGAGGGGCGCGGGCTGGCGCTCTGCGAGGACGCCGGCGGCCGGCGCTCGAGCGTCGAGATCGCCCTGGTGGATCCGGTCGCGGTGGGCGACGAGCTGCTGGTGCACGCTGGGACGGCGATCGCGAGCGCCGACGTAGTCGGCCGCGGTGACGAGCGCAGCGAGGCAGGTGCCGTCTGAGTGCGGTACGTCGACGAGTTCCGCGACGCCGATCTGGGCCGCGCGCTCGCGGGCGAGATCCTGGCCGCCGTCGAGCCGGGCCGCCACTACAAGCTGATGGAGGTCTGCGGCGGCCACACGCACTCGATCTACAAGTACGGCATCGACGATCTGCTGCCGGCCAACGTCGAGCTCGTGCACGGGCCGGGCTGCCCGGTCTGCGTGATCCCGATGGGCCGCGTCGACGACGGCATCGCGATCGCCCACCAGCCGGGCGTGATCTTCACCTGCTTCGGCGACATGCTGCGGATCCCGGGGTCGAACGGGTCGCTGCAGGACGCCAAGGCGCAGGGCGCGGACGTGCGCATGGTCTACTCGCCGCTCGACGCGCTGCGGATCGCCAAGGCGAACCCGGATCGTGACGTCGTCTTCTTCGCTATCGGCTTCGAGACGACCGCGCCCTCGACCGCGCTGACGCTCAAGCGCGCGAAGGCAGAGGGCGTGACCAACTTCCTCTGCATGTCGAACCACGTGACGATCGTGCCGCCGCTGCGGGCGCTGCTCGACTCGCCCGACCTGCGACTCGACGGCTTCATCGGCCCTGGCCACGTCGCGACCGTCGTCGGCGCGCGGCCGTTCGAGTTCATCCCCGCCGACTACGGCAAGCCGATCGTCGTCGCGGGCTTCGAGCCGCTCGACGTGCTCTACGCCGTGCGCATGATCCTCGCCCAGCTGGCCGACGACCGCTGTGAGGTTGAGAACCAGTAC
>DASQMT010000290.1:0-2531 GCA_035645355.1 Solirubrobacteraceae bacterium
GCCATCCCGTCCGCGAGCGCGTCCTCGTCGAGCACGTCGCCGCGCACGACCTCCGCCGCGTGGATCGCCAGCGCCCGCGCGGCCGCGTCCGAGCGCGCCAGCGCGACGAGCTCGTCGCCGCTCCCGGCGAGCCGGCCGGCCAGCGCGCCGCCGATCAGTCCGCTGCCTCCGGTCAGGAAGACGCGCGTCACGCGGCGGTGTCGCCCCGCCTGAGCGCCGGCAGCGCGCGCACCAGGTAGTCGGCGCCCGACCATGCCGTGATCGCGGCGGCGGCGAGCATCGCCCACTCGTCGAGGTAGAGGCCGCCGAGCGGGTCGCCGGGTCGCAGGATCGCCAGCGCGATCGCGAGAAACTGGATCGCCGTCTTGAGCTTGCCGAGCGACGACGGCGCCATCACCTCGCCCTCGGACGCAATGATCCCGCGCAGGCCCATCAGCACGAGCTCGCGCCCGACGATCAGAGCGACGATCCAGGGGGAGACACGGTCGGCGGCGAGCAGCGCGATCAGCACGCCGGAGACGAGCAGCTTGTCCGCGGTCGTGTCCAGGAAGGAGCCGAGCTTGCTCGTCACGTTCCAGCGGCGCGCGAGCCAGCCGTCGACGTAGTCCGTCGCCCCGGCGACGCAGAACAGCACCGCGGCGAGCACGTCGGTCGCATCGTCCCCGACGAGGATCAGGCCCATGACGACCGGGGTCAGCACGATCCGCGTCGCGGTGCCGACAGCGAGCAGGCGGGCGGAGCGCAATCCACCGTGGGTCACGTTCGAGATCGCCAAGGGCGCGCCGATGCTACCGCGCGCCGCCATGCCCGGGGCCGGTCCGCGAGGCCGCCGGCAGCGCGCGCTGCGCGGCTGCCGCGGCCACCTCGGGGTCGGCGTCGCGCAGCGCCGCCTTGACGGCCGGGATGCGGCTCGCCGCCATGCTCAGCTCGTGAACCCCGAGGCCGGCGAGCAGCACGGCGGCTTCCGGGTCGCCGGCCAGCTCCCCGCAGACGCCGACCCAGCTGTCGTGCGCCCGGGCGGCGGCGGTCACGGACGCGATCAGCGCGAGCACCGGCGACAGCGATTCCTCGAGCAGCCGGGAGAGCGCCGCGTTGCCGCGCTCGGCCGCCATCGTGTACTGCGCCAGGTCGTTCGTGCCGACGGAGAAGAAGTCGACCTCGGGTGCGAACTCCTCCGCCTGCAGCGCGAGCCCGGGCACCTCCACCATCACCCCGACCTCGAGCTCGGCGTCGCCGCCAAGCTCCGAGCGCACCTCGTCGAGCAGCGCGCGGGCGGCGTGCAGCTCTCCGAGCGTCGCGACCATCGGGAACATCAGTCCCAGCGGGTGCTCGGCGGCGACGCGCAGGATCGCGCGCAGCTGGGTGCGGAAGATTGCCGGCTCCGCCAGCGAGAGCCGGATCCCGCGCAGGCCCAGGAACGGGTTGTCTTCCGGTGCCTGGCGCAGGAACGGCAGCGGCTTGTCGGCGCCGGCGTCGAGCGTGCGCACGATCACGCGCCGGCCCTCGAGCGCGGAGGCGATCTCGGTCAGCACCGCGACCTGCTCGTCCTCGTCCGGGGCGGTGGCGCGATCGAGGAAGAGGAACTCCGTGCGCAGCAGCCCGATGCCCTCCGCTCCCTGCCCGACGGCCAGCCGCGCCTCGGCGGGGCTGCCGACGTTCGCGGAGATCTCCACGCGGCGGCCGTCGCGCAGAGCGCCGGGCTCGGCGGCGCGCGCCAGCAGCGCGGCGCGCTCCTGCTCCTCCGCGTCGCGGCGCGCCTCCTGCTCGGCGACCGCGTCAGCGCCCGGGTCGACGTCGAGCACTCCAGCCGCGCCGTCGAGCACCAGCGGCGTGCCCTCCGCGATCGCGAGCAACGCCGGGCCGAGCCCGACCACCGCCGGGATGCCGAGTGCGCGAGCGAGGATCGCGGCGTGGCCGGTCGGCCCGCCACGCGCGGTCGCGATCGCCCACGCCTGCTGCGGGTCCAGGCCGGCCGCCTCCCCCGGCGTCAGCTCGTCGGCGATCACGATCCCCGGGCTCCGGAGCGTGCTGCCCGCCGGCACGCCGGCGAGCCGCGCGAGCACGCGGCGGGCGACGTCCTCGACGTCGACGGCGCGCTCGCGCATGTAAGGGTCGTCGAGCGCGCCCAACGAGACCGCCGCCGTGGCGGCCGCGGTCTGCCAGGCGCGGCCCGCCGAGGCGCCCTCGTCGATCGCGCGCAGCGCCGGCCCGACGAGCGCGGCGTCATCGAGCAGGAGCGCGTGCGCGGCGAAGATCTCGGCCTCGTCGACGCCTCCCCGCTCCCGCACGAGAGCGCGCGCGGCGTCGAGGTCGGCGCGCGTCGCAGCACGTGCGCCGTCGAGCAGCGCGCGCTCCTCGGCGGGCGGCCCCGCAGGTCGCTCGGCGACGGGCGGCTCGCGCGCGAGCAGCCGGCGCGCGGGCCCGATCGCGATCCCGGCCGAAGCCGCCGCGCCGTTCAGGCGCGCGCCGGACGCAGGTGGGCGGGCGGCGCGCTCGTCGTCGCCGGCGGCGGGCTCGTCCCCGGCGCGGTC
>DASQMT010000291.1:0-3336 GCA_035645355.1 Solirubrobacteraceae bacterium
CCTCCGCCATCCCGAGCCGCTCGATCGTGCTCGGGTGGGTGCCGAGCAGGAAGCGGGCCAGCGCCGGCGGGTCCGGGTCAGAGACGTTCTTGACGGCGATCCGCTGCTGGAAGGCGATGAAGGTGCGCGGATCGCGGGTCAGGCTCAGCGAAAACGAGTCTGCGCGCCGCTCGACGTCGCGCGACAGCTGATTGGAGATCATCGTCATCGCCGGCACGAGCAGCGCCAGCGAGAGCGCCACAGCCGGCACCGCGCGCGGCCCGTGCGCGGCCCCGGGAGGAGCCAGCCGCTCGGAGAGCAGCGCCGCGGCCCACATTCCGAACGGCGCCACGAGCGCCACCCAGAGCAGGCCGTTGCGGAGGTCGTGATGATGCACGTGGCCGAGCTCGTGCGCGACGACCAGGCGCGTCTCGGCGGGCTCGAAGTCGCTCACGAGCGTGTCGTAGAGCACGACGCGCTTGGTGGAGCCGAGCCCGGTCACGTAGGCGTTCGCGGCGGTCGTGCGGCGCGACGCGTCGACCTCGTAGACCTCTCCCACGTCGACGCCCGCCTGGCGCGCCAGCTCGAGCACGTCGCTGCGCAGCGCGCCCGACGGAAGGCGCTTGAAGTCGTTGAACAGCGGGTCGAGCACGATCGGGCCGGCGTACGTCGTGATCGCGCCGAAGGCGACCACGACCGCGGCGCCCGGCAACCACCAGCGCGGGCCGAAGCGGCGCAT
The DNA here is from genome assembly GCA_035645355.1 of Solirubrobacteraceae bacterium. GTDB lineage: Bacteria > Actinomycetota > Thermoleophilia > Solirubrobacterales > Solirubrobacteraceae > DASQMT01. The sequence goes on from DASQMT010000291.1 coordinate 719, forward strand.
GCCGAGCACCAGCGCGGCGCCGCCGAGCGCGGCGAAGCCGGCGCCGATGGCCTGCGACTTGGCCACGTCGCCCGCGTAGCCGAGCCAGTCCTGTGTGACCAGGCCGACGTCCTTCGCCCGCTCGCGCGCCAGCGCCGAGAGCGGCAGCGAGGCAACGCCGGTCGCGACGGAGATCGCGGCGGCCACTGCGGCGCCGGCGAGCAGCGGCCGCCGGTATGCGGCGAGCCGTTCCGGCGGACGCCGCACGATCAGCACGAGCACCCCGAGCCCGACCGCAGTCTGGGCGAGGTAGATCCAGCGCTGGCCACCGCGGAAGGCCTCGGCCTTCTCGATCTGGGCGGCGCTGAAGTAGGCTCGCGGCTCGACCGGGAGCGGCTCGGGACCGCGGTCGCGCGGGCGCATCACGAGGACGGCGGCCTCTGCGACGACCACCGCGGTGACGAGCGCGAGCGGCAGGCGCCATGAACTCCGCACGGAACAGACTCTAGGCATGCGCGTCGCGATCGCGTCTGACATCCACGGCAACAAGCAGGCTTTCGAGAGCGTGATCGCCGCGGCGCAGGAGGCGCACGTCGAGGAGCTGTGGTGTCTCGGCGACCTCGTCGGCTACGGCGCAGAGCCCGACGCCTGCGTCGCGCTGGCGGAGGCGAACTGCGCGATCTGCCTCGCCGGCAATCACGACCTCGCTGTCATCGGAGCGCTCTCGCTGGAGGAATTCTCGCGCGGCGCCGCGCTCGCCGCCGGATGGACGCGCGACGTGATCGAGCCGGCCACGCGCGACTTCCTGCTCGGCCTGTCGCCCTCGGGTGAGGCGGAGGCCGTCGGGCTCTACCACGCCTCGCCGCGCGATCCGATCTGGGAGTACGTGCTCTCCGGCTTGACCGCCGAGCTGTGCCTGGACGCCGCGGGCAAGGCCGGGCAGCGCGTCGCGCTGATCGGGCACTCGCACGTCGCGCTCTCGTTCCAGCGGCCCGAGGGCGAGCCGGCCACGGGATCGACGCGGCACGACGGCGACCTGCTCGACCTCGGCGCCGGCGAGTGGCTGCTCAATCCCGGATCGGCGGGCCAGCCGCGCGACGGCGACCCGCGCGCGGCCTGGATGGTGCTCGACACGCGGGCCTGGACCGCCGAATGGCGGCGCGCCGACTACGACCTCGCCGCCGCGCAGGCGGCGATCCGTGCCGCACGGCTCCCGGACTCGCTCGCCGAGCGGCTGCAGTACGGGCAGTGAGCCGCGGCAGGAGCCACTAGCCTCAAAGAGCATGTGGCACCGCCCCCCGCTCCTCGCCGGCGCGCTCGCCGCGCTGGCCCTCGCGCTCGCTGGCTGCGGGGGGGACGAGGCGGAGCTGATCCCGCGGCAGGACGCCGACCAGCTGAGCGCGCTCGTGGGCAAGGCCGGCGATGCCTCCTCGGCGGGCGAGTGCGAGCGCGCGCGGCGGGCCGTCGCCGAGGCCGAGCTGGAGCTGGCCGGACTGCCGCGCAGGACGGACAAGCAGCTCAAGGCGAACCTGAAGAACTGGCTCGCGCACCTCGACGAGCGCATCGCAGCGGACTGCAAGCCGCCGCGGCCTGAACGGACGGCCACGCCCGACCCGACGGCGACCGCAACGCCGACCCCGACGCCCACGCCGACGCCCACAGCCACCGCGAGCGCCACCCCGACGCCCACGGCGACGCCGACCGCGACGGCCGACCCCGGCGAGGACCAGGGGGACGAGGAACCAGCGGGCACCGGCGGTGTTCCTGATGGGGACGGATGACCGCCGACACGCTCTTCGCAGACCGCTACCGCCTGGAACGCCGGCTCGGGCTGGGCGGCATGGCGACCGTGCAGCTCGCGCTCGACACGCGGCTGCAGCGTCATGTCGCGGTCAAGCTGCTGGCCGAGCACCTGGCGGCCGACCCCAACTTCGTGTCTCGCTTTCGCCGCGAGGCGCTCGCCGCCGCGCGACTCGTGCATCCCAACATCGTGCAGGTGTTCGACTTCGGCTCCGAGGAGGCCTCGGGCCGCCAGTACATCGTGATGGAGTTCGTCGACGGCCCGAGCTGCGCCGACATCCTGCGCGAGCTGGGGCGCGTGGCGCCCGACGACGCCGTCGCGATCCTCACCCAGGCATGCCGGGGGCTCGATTACGCGCACCGCCACGGCGTCGTGCATCGCGACGTCAAGCCCGGCAACCTGCTGAGCGGCCGGGAGGGCGGTCAGGTCAAGCTCGCCGACTTCGGCATCGCCAAGGCGGCCGAGGACTCCGACATGACCAAGGTCGGCTCCGTGCTCGGGACCGCCGCCTACCTGTCGCCCGAGCAGGCGCGCGGCGAGCCGGCCGGCCCGCATTCTGACCTCTACGCGCTCGGCGTCGTCTCCTACCAGCTGCTCGCGGGCCGGCTGCCGTACGAGGCGGCCTCGCTGACCGACCTCGCGCGCCAGCAGGACCAGTCCGCGCCGCCGCCGCTGCACGAGCTCGACCCGGAGATCGCGAGGCCGCTGTCGCTCGTGGTCGCGCGCGCGCTCGAGCGCGACGCGGGCGACCGCTTCTCCGACGCCGGCGCGATGGAGCGCGCGCTCGCCGAGTCGATGCGCGGGATCGCGCCTGCCCCGGCGGCCGCGACGCGCGCCG
>DASQMT010000292.1:0-2405 GCA_035645355.1 Solirubrobacteraceae bacterium
CAACCGCCGCTTCTCGGTACAGCGGATCCTGGGGCGCGCGCTCGAGAAGCTGCGCGGCGACAGCGGCAAGGAGCGCGAGGAGCACCTCAAGGAGCTGGCGCACTCCGTCCGCTTCGACACGCGCCTGATCCACTCGCGCCCGGCACAGCTCTCGGGCGGGCTCAAGCAGCGCGTCGCGATCGCGCGGGCGTTCGCCGGCGACCCGCGGATGGTGGTCTGCGACGAGCCCACGTCCGCGCTCGACGTCTCCGTGCAGGCCGCGATCCTCAACCTGCTCGCCGAGCTCCAGGCGGAGAAGGGCGTCGCGTACCTGTTCATCTCGCACGACCTCGGCGTCGTGCGGTACCTGTCGGACCGCATCGCGGTGCTCTACCTGGGCCGGTTGATGGAGCTCGGCGACGCCGAGACGGTGTTCACGCCGGCACACCATCCCTACACCGAGGCGCTGCTCTCGTCGGTCCCGCAGGCGGAGGGCGAGAAGCGCGAGCGCATCCGCCTCGAGGGCGAGATCCCGAGCCATGCCGACCCGCCGTCGGGCTGCGTCTTCCACACCCGCTGCCCGCGCTACATCGGCGACATCTGCCACGAGCAGGAGCCCGAGCTCAAGGAGGTCGAGCCGGGTCACTTCTGGCGCTGTCACTACTCCGTCGAGGACCTGCGCGAGCTGCAGAAGACCGCTCCCGAGCAGCGGACGCTGAACGGCTCAGGGGACCCTGCGGCACGCAGCCGCGAGCAGGCGCGCGGCACGCGCCCGGAGGCCGACAGCGCGCCCGCGGGCGAGCGGCCGCCCGACACGGCGGCAGCGCCCGAGCAGCCCGCGGCCGAGACGCCCCCGATCGCCGAGCGCCCGCCCGACGTCGACGGGACGCCCGGGGCCCGACCGCCCGGAGGCGAGCGCTGAAGGTCCGCGCGGCCGTCCTCGAACGGGTCGGAGCGCGGCTGGAGGTGATGGAGCTCGACCTGGCGCCGCCGGGACCGGACGAGGCGCTGGTGCGACTGCACGCCAGCGGCGTCTGCCACTCCGACCTCAACGCGATCGACGGCACGTCGGCGACCCGCTGCCCGGCAGTGCTCGGCCACGAGGGCGCCGGCGTGGTCGAGCAGGTGGGGGAGGGAGTGGCACTGCAGCCCGGCACGCGGGTCGTGCTCTCCTGGCTGCCGGCTTGCGGGCACTGCGAGCAGTGCCTGCGCGACCTCAGCCACCTGTGCACGACCGCCTGGCAGGGAATGGCCTCCGGCGGCCTGCTCGACGGCCGGCCGCGGCTCTCGCGGGAGGGCGAGCCCGTCTACCACTACTCGTATCTGTCGACGTTCGCGGAGCGCACGATCGTGCCGGCCGAGTGCTGCATCCCGATCCCCGACGGCGTGCCGTTCGAGATCGCCGCCTTGGCCGGCTGCGCGATCGTGACCGGCACGGGCGCCGTCTGGCGGACCGCGGGCGTGCGGCCGGGCGATCGTGTGGCGGTGATCGGCTGCGGCGGCGTCGGCATGAGCGCGCTGCTGGGCGCGATCGCGGCCGGCGCCCATCCGGTCGTGGCGGTCGACGTCGCGCACGACAAGTTGGCAGCGGCGGAGCGCTTGGGAGGGACCCATGCCGTGGCCTGGGCCGGCAGCGCCGAGGCGACCGCCGAGCGCGTGCTCGAGGCCAGCGGCGGCGGCGTCGACTACGCGATCGAGGCGACCGGGCGACCTGAAGCCGCGCTGGCCGCGTTCCTCTCCACCCGCGCGCGCGGCGCCGCGGTGCTGATCGGGATCTTCGCGGCCGACGCGGCGCTCACGCTGCCGGCGCTGCCGATCCCGCGCATGGAGCGGCGCATCCTCGGCTCCGTCTACGGCTCGTCCCGGCCGGAGCGCGATATCCCGGCGCTGCTCGAGCTCTTTCGCCGCGGAGGCCTGCCGCTCGACCGGCTGGTCTCGCGGCGGCTGCCGCTGGACGCGGTCGAGGAGGCTTTCACCGCGATGCGCGGCGGCGATGCTCTGCGTGTGGTGCTCGACCTGGAGGGGGTCGCATGATCGATCAACTGGACGGGCGGATCGGGGAGTTCTGGTCCGGCGAGGTTCCGAACGGAAGCCACATCAACGTCGTGCTCGCGTGCCGCGGGTCGCCCACGGCCGCTGCCGCCGCGGGGGCGCTCGCCGGGCCGCGCCCGGGTCACCTGCCGTTCCTCGCCTGCCTGGCGCCGGGCGTGCTCGTGCGCCCGGCGACGATCGTCGTCAACAAGTCGCCGATCGAAGGCGGCGGCGCGATCGGCCCGATCACCTGGGGCGCCGCGCAGCTCGGCATCGCCCAGGGCGTGCTCGACGCGGTCGCGGACGGCCTGATCGACCCGGCGGAGGTCGCCGAGGTCGTGGTCCTCATAGCCGTGTGGGTCGATCCAGAGGCGCACGACGAGACCGCCGTCAAG
>DASQMT010000293.1:0-6316 GCA_035645355.1 Solirubrobacteraceae bacterium
AACCTGGTGTTCGTGGACTTCTGCGAGCAGATGGTCAAGGAGACCAACCCGTCGGTCTGGGCGAAGGCCGAGACGACCGACGCGCCAGGCGCGAACGTGCACGGCTACCGCACGATCGGCGACATCATGCGGTCCTACAACCCGTTCACGGGCGAGACGTATCGCGAGGCGCTGCTGATGAGCCGCATCGGGCGCGAGATGATCTGCCTGATGGAGGGGCGCCACGTGCACCCGTCCACCGTCTATCCCGGCGGCGTCGGCACGCAGCCGACGCCGACGCTGATCACGGACTACCTCAGCCGGCTGCTGCGCTGCTTCGACTTCATCAAGAAGGCCGTCGCCATGAACGACGACGTGTTCAACTTCTTCTACGAGGCGATGCCGGGCTACGAGGAGGTCGGGCCGCGGCGGATCCTGCTCGGCTGCTGGGGCGCGTTCAACAACCCCGACCACGTCGACTACGACTACAAGAACATGGACCACTGGGGCAACGAGATGTTCGTCACCCCGGGCGTGGTAGTGGACGGTGAGCTCGTCACCACCAACCTGGTCGACATCAACCTGGGCATCCGGATCCTGCTCGGCTCCTCCTACTACGAGGACTGGGTCAACGAGGAGACGTTCGTCCGCGAGGACCCGCTCGGCAACCCGGTCGACCAGCGCCACCCCTGGAACCAGACGACGATCCCCAAGCCGCAGAAGCGCGACCTCGACGGCGGCAACTACTCCTGGGTGATGTGCCCGCGCTGGTACGACAAGCGCACGGGCGACTACCTCGCGCTCGACACGGGCGGCGGCGCGCTGGCGCGCCTGTGGGTGACCGCGCTCGCCAACAAGGTCAAGACGCCGTACGTGCAGGCGACGGGCTCGAGCGTGCAGATCAACCTGCCCAAGACGCCGAACACGCCCGAGCAGACGCTCGAGTGGAAGATCCCGCAGTGGTCGAACGCGATCGAACGCAACCGCGCGCGGATCTACTTCGTCGCATACGCGGCAGGCATGGCGATGCACTTCGTCAACAAGGCGTTCGAGGAGATCAGGGCGGGCCAGACGAAGGTCTTCGAGAACTTCGACGTGCCCGAGGAGGCGATCGGCTGCGGCTTCCACGAGGCCGTGCGCGGCGTGCTCTCGCACCACCTCGTGATCCGCGAGGGCAAGATCGCCAACTACCACCCGTACCCGCCCACACCGTGGAACGGCAGCCCGACGGACTCCTACGGCACGCCCGGACCTTACGAGGACGCCTGCATGGGGATGCCGATCTTCGAGGAGGCGGGACCGGACGACTTCCGCGGCATCGACATCATGCGCGCGGTGCGCTCGTTCGACCCGTGCCTGCCGTGCGGGGTTCACATGTACCTGGGCAAGGGCAAGACGCTGCGCCAGGTCCACTCGCCCATGTTCGGCGAGCACGGATGAGCGCGGTCGCCACCGATCGCATCGAGGAGCTGCTCGAGCAGGTCGAGCAGCTCCCCGACACGGCCGCGCGCGAGATCACGCTGGAGCTCGTGCAGGGGCTGCTCGACCTATACGGCGAGGGACTCGCGCGGATCGTCGGCCACGTCGCGCAGGCTGACGAGCACGGCGCGCTGGCCGAGGCCCTGGCGGGCGACGAGCTGGTCGCCCATCTGCTGCTGCTGCACGGGCTGCATCCCGTGCCGCTCGAGCGGCGCGTGGCCGAGGCGCTCGCCGAGGTGCGCCCGTACCTGCAGTCCCACGGCGGCGGCGTCGAGCTGCTCGGCGTCGAGGAGGGCGTCGTGCGGCTCCAGCTCCAGGGCAGCTGCAGCGGCTGCCCGTCATCCGCCGTCACGCTCAAGCTGGCGGTCGAGGAGGCGATCCACAAGGCGGCGCCCGACGTGACGGAGATCGTCGCTGTCGACGCGCCGGCCGCGCCGCCGCTGATCCAGCTCGAGGTCTACGAGGCATGCCCGGCGCCGCTGCACCGATGACGCGCCTGGGAGCGCTCGCGAAGCGCTCGGCGGTCGCGCGCGAGGAGCAGCTGGAGCGCTGCGAGCTGTGTGGCAACGCGATCGCGCCCCAGCACCGTCACCTGCTCGACCTCTCCAAGCGCGAGCTGATGTGCTCCTGCCAGGCCTGCTCGGTGCTGTTCGCATCGCCGGCGGCAAGCGCCGGCCATTACCGGCTGGTGCCCGATCGGCGGCTGCGGATCGACGACCTGGAGATCGGCGACCTCGCCTGGGAGGAGCTGCGGCTGCCGGTCGACATGGCGTTCTTCTTCCACAGCTCGGCCGAAGGCCGGGTGCAGGCGTTCTACCCGAGCCCGATGGGCCCGACCGAGTCGCTGCTCGGGCTGGAGGCATGGGCCGAGCTCGAGCGCGCGAACCCCGTGCTGCGAACGCTCGAGCCCGACGTCGAGGCGCTGCTCGTCAACCGCGTGCGCGGCGCGCGCGGGCACTGGATCGTGCCGATCGACGAGTGCTACGCGCTCGTCGGCCTGATCCGGACCCGCTGGCGCGGGTTCACCGGCGGCAGCGAGGTGTGGGAGGAGATCGGGCGGTTCTTCGAGGAGCTCGACCGGCGGGCCAAGCCGGCGAGCCGGACATAGGAGAGGCTCTAGATGGCGAGGATCAAGCTGGGCAAGAAGGACAAGCCGACGGACGCGCCGACGCACGTCAAGGGCATCAAGGAGGGCAACTCGACGGGCAACTACGAGAAGCAGAACGGCCACAAGCCGGACGGCCGAGCGAGCGCTGCCAAGTCGACCGGGATCAACATCGGCGGCCGCGAGCCGATCGACCCGCGGATGCCGAACCTGCCCCCGGCCTAGGGGTCGATGGCCGCCACCAGCACTCTCGCCGGGCCGATCCCGGAGCTGGCGTTCACGGTGCTCGACGCCGCGCGCGTCGAGTACGCCGCGGCGCCGACGCTGGCGTTCTCGATCCGGATCGACGCTGCCGGGGAGCACCGGATCCGCTCGGTGCTGCTCGAGACGCAGCTTCAGATCGGAGCGCGTCGCCGCGCGTACGAGGACGGCGAGCACGAGCGGCTGTTCGAGCTCTTCGGGGCGGTCTCGGACTGGGGCACGAACCTGCGCACGCTGCTGTGGACTCGCACGTCGCTGTCCGTGCCGCCGTTCACCGGCACGACCGTCGTCGACCTGCACGTGCCCTGCAGCTACGACATGGAGGTGCTCGCGTCGAAGTACCTCGATGCGCTGGCAGGCGGTGAGGTGCCGCTCGAGTTCCTGTTCAGCGGCACGGTCTTCTACGCGGGCACCGGCGGCCAGCTGCAGGCGGCGCGGATCTCCTGGGAGGGCGACGCGGAGTACCGCATGCCGGTGCGCGTCTGGCGCGAGACGATGGACCACTACTTCCCCGGCAGCGCATGGCTGCGGCTCGACAAGGACAGCTTCGACGCGCTCTGCGCCTACAAGGCGCGCCACGCGATCCCGACCTGGGACGGCGTCGTGCAAGCGCTGCTCGCGGCGGAGGGTTAGCGCGGTGGATCCCGTTCGCGCGATCGCCGATGCGGTGCTCTACGAGGGCTATCTGCTGTGGCCCTACCGCCGTTCGGCGACCAAGAACCAGCGCCGCTGGACGTTCGGAGGCGTCTATCCGCGCGCGCACTCCGAGCGCCACCCCGACGACCGCTGCACGATGCTCACCGAGTGCCTGCTCGAGGGGGACGAGGCGCGGGTGACGGTCTCGGTGCGCTTCCTGCAGGTCGTCCGGCGCCAGGTGCTGCGCGCGGGCGAGCCTGTCGACGAGCTCATCGCCGGTGGCGTGCGCCACCTGTCCTGGGACGAGGCGGTCGAGCGCGAGCTGGCGCTGGAGGCGCCGGGCAGCATGCCCATCGCAATCGCGGCCGGGTGTCAGGAAGAGCCGCTCGACGGGGGCGCGATCATGCGCTCCTGGGAGGCGCTCGCGGGCACCGTCCAGGCCCGCGCCGAGCCGGTCGCGGACGGCATCCGGCGAGTCTCCGTCGAGATCTCCAACACAACGCCGTGGGAGGGCGCGGAGCGCGAGGACGCGCTGCGGCGGACGTTCTGCTCGACCCATGCGGTGCTGCGCGCGAGCGCCGGCCGTTTCATCTCCCAGACCGACCCGCCGCAGCACCTGCGGGCCGCCGCGCGGGACTGCCGCAACGAGGGCGCCTGGCCGGTGCTGGTCGACGAGCAGGACCGCACGGTGCTGTCCTCGGCGATCATCCTCGAGGACCATCCACGGATCGCGCCCGAGAGTCCGGGCGACCTGTTCGACGGCGGCGAGATCGACCAGATGCTGGTGCTCAACATCCTCAGCCTGACCGACGCGGAGAAGGCCGAGATGCGCGACTCCGATCCGCGCGCGCGCGAGATCCTGGAGCGCACGGAGGCATTGTCCGAGGACGAGCTGATGCGCCTGCACGGCGCGATCCGCGAGTTCGGGATGGCGCGGTGAGCTGGGAAGAGCTGCAGCGGCCCGGGCCCGAGAGCGTGACCGTCGCGGGCGTCGAGCTGCGCCGCGGGAGCCTCGTGCGGCTGCGCCCGCGCGCAGGAGCGGACGTCTTCGACATCGCGCTGGCGGGGAAGCTGGGCGTCGTCGAGGCGATCGAGGAGGACATGGAGGGAAAGGTCCACCTCGTCGTGACGGTCGCGGACGACCCGGGGCGCGACCTCGGCGTCGCCTCCCAGCTGGCGCATCGCTTCTTCTTCGCGCCGGAGGAGGTCGAGCCGCTCGCACCGCGCCGGATCCTCGTCGCCGGCATCGGCAACGTGTTCCTGGGCGACGACGGCTGGGGTGTCGCGCTCGCCGAGCGCCTGGCGTCGCGCGCGCTGCCGCCCGGTGTCACCGTGGTCGACTACGGGATCCGCGGCATGGACCTGGCCTACGCGATCGGCGAGGGATACGACGCGGTCGTGCTGCTCGACGCCGCGCCGACCGGGCAGCCGCCGGGCACGGTCTCGCTGATCGAGCCCCCGCTCGACGACGTCGAGCCGTCGATCGACGCGCACGGCATGGACCCGGTGAAGGTGCTCGGCCTCGCCCGCGCGCTGGGCGGCCCGCTGCCGCACACGCTGGTCGTCGCCTGCGCACCCGAGACCGTGATGACCGGCGATGAGGAGGAGGTCGTGGCCGAGCTCTCCGCGCCGGTGCGGGCGGCGCTCGACGCCGGCGTCGAGGTGGTCGAGTCGCTGCTGCAAGAGCTGACAACGCAAGAGGAGGTCGCCCCGTGAAGTCCTTCCAGCTGCTGATGCTGGTCCTGCTCGCCCTGATCGGCGCGCTGCTGTTCCTGCAGATCCCCGAGATCCGCCGCTATCTGAAGATCAGGGCCATGTAGATGCACCGCACACGAGTCCGGGTCGTCGAGGACGCACTCGACGCGAACAACACGATCGCCCGCGCCAACCGCGCTGACTTCGACCGCCATGGCGTTTGCGTGGTGAACCTGATGAGCGCGCCCGGCGCGGGCAAGACGACGCTGCTCGAGCGCGCGCTCGAGGACCTGCCCGGCGTTCGGGTCGGGGTGCTCGAGGGCGACGTCGCCGGCTCGTTCGACGCCGATCGCCTCTCGCTGCTGCACATCCCGGTCGCGCAGCTCAACACAGGCAGCGGCTTCGGCGGCGAGTGCCACCTCGACGCGAACATGGTTCGCACGGCGCTGCCGGCGTTGCCGCTCGAGGAGCTCGACCTGCTCGTGATCGAGAACGTCGGCAATCTCGTCTGCCCGGCGGAGTTCCGCGTGGGCGAGGATGCGCGGATCATGGTCTGCTCGGTCACCGAGGGCGAGGACAAGCCGCTCAAGTACCCGCTGATGTTCCGCGCCTGCGAGCTCGTGCTCGTCAACAAGGTCGATCTGCTGCCGCACCTCTCGTTCGACGTCGAGCGACTGCTGGCGAACCTCGAGTCGGTCAACCCCGGCGTGCGGCACATGCTGGTGAGCGCCTGCACCGGCGAGGGCGTGGACGAGTTCCGCGACTGGCTCGCGCAGGTGCCCGCGCGCGCGGGCGCGGCGGCGTGAGGGCGACGCTCACCGGTCTCGACGAGTTCGCGCACGCGCGGGTCGTCGCCGGCGAGCGCTACTTCGTCGCGGACGCCGACCGGATCGCGCGCCTGTGCCATCGCGCAGCGGAGCGCTTCGCGCGCGGCGGGCGACTGATCGCGCTCGGCCGCTCGCCGGCCGCGCGCTCGGACGCGCGCCACGTGGCGGTCGAGTTCGTCCACCCGGTGATCGTCGGCAAGCGCGCGCTGCCCGCGCTCGCACTGACGGCCGAAGGCGGGCCATTGCCGGCGCAGGTCGCGCTGGTGGCCGAGCCCGACGACCTGCTGATCGCGTTCGAACGCGAGGATCCCGAGACCGCCGAGGCGGTGGCGCT
>DASQMT010000294.1:0-5576 GCA_035645355.1 Solirubrobacteraceae bacterium
ACCTGCTCGCGCAGGTCGAGCAGCGGCTTGACGCGGTCGATGAACGGCACGATCAGCGTCAGGCCGGCATCCAGCGTGCGCGTGTAGCGCCCGAGCCGCTCGACGACCCCCGCGCGCGCTTGAGGAACGATCCGCACGCCCGCCATGGCGGTGATGAGGACGAAGATCGCGATCACGATCAGGGCAATTGCTCCAGTAGCCATCTCTGGTCCCTCCTACTCGCTCACGAGCGCGGTGGCGCCCCGGATCTCGACCACCTGCACGCGGGTGCCGGCCTCGTAGGTCACGTCGTCCATGTACGACCGCGCGGTCCAGACCTCACCGTCGAGCCGGACGCAGCCGACCCCCTCGCCGTTGGCGATCCGCTCGAGCACGGTCGCGTCCTTGCCGACGAGCGCGGCGGTCCCGGTGCGGATCTGCGGCGGCATCCGCTTGTGCGAGCGTGCGAGCGGTCGCAGCGCCGCCAGCAGGATCAGCGAGATCAGCAAGAAGACCGCCAGCGAGCCGACGAACGGCAGGCCGGCGGCGCTCACGACGGCCGCGACGGCCGCACCGCCGGCGAACGGCGCCAGGAAGAACCCCAGCGTCGTGATCTCGCCCACGCCCAGGATCACCGCGAGGATGAGCCAGAGCAGCCATTCGTCCATACCGCGATGGTACTCCGGCCGCGCAGCGCGTTTAGGGTGTGATTACCCCTTCGAGCGCGAGCACGCGGCGCACGATCGCCAGCGACGAGGCGTACGTCGAGTCCATGCCGTAGTAGCTCAGCCCGCGCGCGCCGAGCGTGCGCGCCTGCGTGTAGGGAGTGTCCGAGGCGTAGTGGATGATCCCGAAGTCGATCGGCAGCTTGGAGAAGTTGACCGCCTCGCCGACCGGGTAGCGGTCCACGTCGGCGATCTCATAGACCGCGTTGCAGTACGGGCCGGCCTCCATCTCGACGACCGTGAACGCCTCGCGGTAGTAGAAGTCGAGGTATTCCCGGTTCTGCAGGAAGGTCGACTTGACAGTGACCGCGCGCTGATTGTCCAGGCCGGAGCCGAACATCAGGTACGGCGCGATGTCCGAGACGGCGAACGCGTTGTCGAGCCAGTAGGTCGAGCCGGAGTGCTCGTCGTGGATCACCGACGAGATCATCACGTCGCCGACGTCGGCGTTGAGCGTCGCCGCCTTGCCGAGGATGTAGACGCCCCGCAGCGTGTCGTGCGCCTCGGTGATCTCGCGCAGGATGTTGTAGGCGGCGAGCCCGAGCGGATACTCGATGTTGACGATCACGGCCGGGCAGCGCGCGAGCCGCTCCGCGTCGACGTCCCCGAGCCGCGGGTCGAGCCACTGGGGGTCGAGCGAGTCGAGCGCGATCACCTGCGCCGAGACGCGCAGCGCCGTGCGCGAGGAGACGTGCGTGATGCCGACCGCGCGCTCCTCCTGGGAGCGGTGCTCCTTCATCGCGGCCGGCTGGGACTCGAAGAAGTCGCGGGCGGAGAAGTAGAGGAAGTTCTCCCACGACCCGTCCGTGCGCCCGTCCTGGAATGCGGCGAGCTCGACGCGCAGGTCGTCGGGCCCGTCGGCCTCCACCCACGCGGTCACCTCGTCCTCGCGCCGGCGCGCGGTGCCCGACAGCAGGTTGACCATCGAGTGGGCGTTGGAGGAGACGAAGTACATCGGCCGGTCCTCGAGCGCGTGCTCGGCCATCGTCGCGCCCACCGGCGCCCACCAGTGGCGGGTCATGCGCGCGTAGCCGACCGACGAGCCGCCGAGCATCCGGATGCGCAGGTTGAGCCGCTCGGACGCCATCACCTCGAGCCGCGCGACGTACTCCTCGCCCCAGGCCTCTGAGAGCTGCAGCCAGTCGTCCTCGGTGCCGCCGAGCACCGCGGCGCACTCGACCGGATCGGGCGCCTCGCCGGCCTGCGGCCAGTCGGCGCCACGCAGGCGCATGCGCACCTTGTTCCACTCGATCTGGTATGCGACGAGCGTCGGCACGAGGTCGTCGAGGTCCGACGGCGAGGCGAGCAGCACCGCCATCGTGCCGTTTCCGTCGTCGTACCAGCGCCGCCGGCGCGCCGGCGCCTCGAGCGGCACCCAGTCCTCCAGCGGCCCGATCCCGTGGCGCGCGAAGACCTCGGCCTCCTGGCCCATGACGATCACACGCGCGTCGGCGACGGCGTCGGGCAGCCGGCGGATCGCGTACAGGAACGCGCCCAGGTCGAGCTCCTCCGAGCCCGCCAGCGCGTGCAGGCTCGACGTCATCGACCGGTGCGAGGGCTCGAGCACGCGCAGCAGCGTCTCGCCGCTGGAGCGCAGCAGCGTCGTGTAGGTGCGGTGGTAGAGCTCGACCTCGTCGGAGACCTGCTGCGCCGTCCGCGCGAGCTGGCCGCCGGCGGCGGCGGGCGAGGATACGCGCAGGCGTGGAGCGGCCATCGCTATGACCTTAGTGGCGCTCGTACGGGATGCCGTCCGCCGCCGGCGGGCGCGAGCGGCCGACGAGGCCGGCCGCGGCGATCAGCGTGAGCACATACGGGAGCGCCTGGAACAGCACGGCGCCCGACGGCGAGAACACCGGCAGGCGCTGCGCAAGCGCGCTGGAGAAGCCGAACAGCAGGGCGGCGGCGAGCGCTCCGCCCGGCTTCCATTTGCCGAAGATCACCGCGGCCAGCCCGAGGAAGCCCTTGCCGATGGTCATGTTCTGGTTGAAGGAGTGCACGAAGCCGATCGACAGGAACACACCGCCCAGCGCCGCCAGCGAACCCGACGCGATCACCGCGTAGTAGCGCACCCGGATCGGCGATATCCCGGCCGTGTCTGCCGCCAGCGGGTTCTCGCCGACCGACCGCAGGCGCAGTCCCTGCGGGGTGCGGAAGAGGAAGAACGACAGCAGCACGACCGATATGAGCCCGAGCCAGATCATCAGGTTGAGCTGCTCGAGCGCCTCGCCGAGGAACGGGATCCAGCCGATCGGCAGGCTCACGTCCGGTATCTCCGGCAGGTCGTCGGGTGTGCCCTGCTCGCCGTAGATCTTCACGAACAGGTAGCCCGTGATCCCGAGCGCGAGGAAGTTGATCGCGGTGCCCGAGACGATCTGGTCGGCGCGCAGGCTGACGGCGAAGACCGCATGCAGCAGCCCCATCACACCGCCCGCCGCGAGCCCGATGGCGACCCCGCCGAGCCAGCTCGATGTGACGTCCGCGCCCCACGCGCCGAAGAACGCGCCGGTCAGCATCATCCCCTCGAGGCCGATGTTGACAACGCCGGCGCGCTCGGACGTGACCCCGCCGAGCGCGGCGAACGTCAGCGGCGTGGCGTAGCGCAGCGCGGCGGCGAGCAGCGCGGACCAGACGATCACGCGCTCGAGGTTGCCGGCGCCTGACTTCACCGCGCCGTAGGCGCCCAGCGCACCTGCCAGGCAGGCTACGACCGCGCCCCAGCCGACGCGCCGCTCGCCCGCGCGCAGCGCGACGACCGCGAGGCCGATGCCGGCTGCCGCGAGCACGAGCGACGGGACCATCGAGCGGACGAGGATCGGCGGCAGGACGATGTAGAACGCGATCAGGCCGAGCGCGATGCCGCCCCAGCCGAACCAGGCCGCCCGCGAGACACGGGCCAGCCGCGCGCGCAGGCGTGATCCGCCCGTGCCGCCGGAGCCGGCCGCGACCGCGGCCGGAGCGTCTGACGTTGTGCTCATCCGCCGCTCTTGACCTCGGGCGAGGGCATCGGCCGGAGCCTGCGCCTCAACCGCCCGGCAGAGAGCGTCGTGACGAGCACCGGCGCCGAAACGAACAGGACGATCAGTCCCTGGATGATGTAGGTCAGGTTCGTCGCGAGCTCGGGGTCGAAGATCGTCGGGTCGAGGTTGCGCACCGACGTGCCGTTGAGCAGCGCGCCGAACAGCAAGGCGGCCGCGACCGTCCCGAACGCCGTATTGCGTCCCAGCAGCGCGACCGCGATGCCGTAGTAGCCCACGAGCGAGATCTGGATGTCGTTCGTCGCGATCCGAAACTGCCAGCCGAGGATGTCGAGCGCCCCGGCCAGACCGGCGAACGCGCCGCAGATGAGCATCACCTTGATGTAGCTGCGCCCGGCGTTGATGCCGCCATACTCGGCCGCGTCGGGGTTGAAGCCGACGGCGCGCACCTCGTAACCCGTCACGGAGCGATTCAGCAGAACCCAGAACAGCACAGCGACGGCGAGCGCGACGAAGATGCCCACGTGCAGGCCCTGTAGCTCCGGGTCGCCCCAGAACACCGGCAGCCGCGCGCTCCCGAGCACGTCGTTGGAGACGGGGATGGATTGCTGCGTGGGATCGGAGTTCTGGAGCGGACCGCCGAGTCCGAACAGGTACGCGCCCAGGAAGACCGCGGTCCAGTTGAGCATGATCGTCGACAGCACCTCGTTGGTGCCGGTCGTCGCCTTGAGCAGGCCGGCGATGCCCGCCCAGAGCGCGCCGATCGCGCAGCCGGCGGCGATCGCGAGCACGACGTGCAGGAACGCGGGCATGCCGTCGAGCGAGGAGCCGACGTACACGGCCCCCATGCTTCCCACGAGGTACTGGCCCTGGCCGCCGATGTTGAAGAGGCCGGCCCGGAACGCGAACGCGACCGCGAGGCCGGTGAGGATCAACGGCGCCGTGAGGATCAGCGTCTGCTGCAGGTTGAGCGCCGCGAGCACGCGGTCCTCCCCCGCGACCCACGGGAACAGCCAGTTGAGGCCCGAGCCCTCGAAGATCGCCCTGTAGGTGCTGATCGGGTTCGCGCCGGTGGCGAGCACGACGAGCCCGCCGACGAAGAACGCCAGCAGCGCCGTGACCACCGGCACGAGCACCCCGCCGCCGCGCAGGTAGCCCGAGAGTCTGGAGGCGACCGTCAGCGTCCCCGGTCCCTCTCCGCCGCCGCCGAGCCCAGGGTTCGTCACCGGGCGCCGGCCTTCCCACCCAGCATCGCGACGCCGATCTCCTCGTCGCTGGCCGCGGGCGTCAGCTCGGCCACGATGCGACCTTCGTAGATCACGAGCACGCGGTCGGCGAGCGAGCGGATCTCCTCGAGCTCGAGCGAGACGAGCAGCACGCCGCGGCCGGCATCGCGCTGCTCGAGCAGCTGCTTGTGCACGAACTCGATCGCGCCGACGTCCAGGCCGCGCGTGGGCTGCGCGGCGATCGTGACCTGCGGGTCCTCGGCGAGCTCGCGCGCGATCACGACCTTCTGCTGGTTGCCGCCCGAGAGCGAGCCGGCCGTCGTCTCCGGTCGGCCGCCGCGCACGTCGTACTGCTCCAGCAGCGGCCGCGCCTGCTCGTCCATCCGCTTGGGCGAGAGCAGGCCGAAGCGGCTCAGCGGCCGGCGCCGGTACTCCCGCAGCGCGAGGTTCTCCGCCAGCGAGAAGTCGAGCACCAGGCCGCGGCGGTGGCGGTCCTCGACGATGTGCCCGATACCGGCCGCGAGCGCGCCGCGCACTCCCGCGCCGGTGATGTCCTTCCCCGCGAGGCGGATCTGGCCCGCGCGCGGCACGCGCAGGCCGGTGATCGCCTCGACCAGCTCGGACTGGCCGTTGCCGTCGACCCCGGCCACGCCGACGATCTCGCCGGCGCG
>DASQMT010000295.1:0-7625 GCA_035645355.1 Solirubrobacteraceae bacterium
GAGCGCGATATCGCCGTCTTCACCCGTGTCTGCGCCGTGCTCGCGCGGTCGGGGGAGGTCGACGGCATTCTGATCAGCGGCTTCTTCGGCGGCTACGGGGGCTACGGCGAAGCGATCGCCGCGGCCGAGCTCGACGTCGCGCGCGCGCTCGGCGCACTCGCGCACGAGCACGAGCTCGCCCTCGCGGTCCACAGCATGCATCCCCAGTCGGCGGCCGCGGAGGCGCTGCGCGCAAGCGGCGTGCCGGTCTACGGCGAGATCGAGCGGGCCGTGCTGGGCCTTACGGCGCTCGTCCACGATCCGGAGTGCCGCGGCGTCCCCGTGCTGCCACCGCCGGCTGCGCCCACCCGGGAGCACGGCTACGCGGCGGCGCGCGCGCTGCTGCAGGCAGGCGGCGTGCCGGTGGTGGACGCCCTGATCGTGGCGGCCGAGGAGGTGCCCGCCGCCGCGCGAGAGATCGGCTTCCCGGTGGTGCTCAAGGCGCTCGGCGAGCTGCACAAGTCCGACGCCGGCGGCGTCGCGCTGAGCCTCGTCGACGAGCCGGCGCTGCAGGGCGCGCTCGCCGGGATGGTCGGGCGGCGGGCGCCGCAGGCGTTCTCGGTCGAGCGCATGGCGGCCACGGCCGCGGGCGTCGAGCTGATCGCGGGCGTGCGCCACGACCCGCACTTCGGCCCGCTCGTGCTCGTAGGGGCGGGCGGCATCCACGCCGAGCTGCTCGGCGACACCGCGGTCGCGCTCGCGCCGCTCGACGCGACCGCCGCCGAGCGCCTGCTGCGCTCGCTGCGGGTCGCGGCGCTGCTGCTCGGCGCGCGCGGGCGTCCGGCGCTCGACCTGCAGGCCGCGGCGCGCGCCGTCGCCGCGCTGTCGCGGATCGCCGCCGCGCATCCCGAGCTGACCGCGCTGGAGGTCAACCCGCTGCTGGTCGAGCGCTCCGGCTGCGTCGCGCTCGACGCCCGCGCGTTACCCAGCCCCGACTACGTCCCGAACTAGAGACCCAGGAGCGTGAGCATGGAGTTCGACTACAGCCCGAGGCAATGCGAGCTGCAGGGGCGCGCGGCCGCCCTGGCCGCGGACATCATGGTCCACGAGCAGGCGTGCGAGGAGGGCAACGGGCTGCCTGTGGACGTGCACGCGGAGATCGCCGACCGCGTCCGCCAGCACCGCTTGCACGCGATCAACATGCCGGCCGAGTGGGGTGGCCAGGGTCTGAGCGTGCTCGACCAGGTGATCGTCCAGGAGCAGCTCGGCCACCTGACGAATGCGCTCTGGGACATGGTCTGGCGCCCCGCGAACGCATTGCGCGCGTGCGACGACGCCCAGCGCGAGCGCTACCTCCTGCCCGGCATCCGCGGCGAGCGGCGCGACTGCGTCGCAGTCACCGAGCGCGACGCAGGCTCGGACCCGAGCGTGATCGCCACGACCGCCGAGTGCGTCGACGGCGGCTTCCGGATCAACGGCGAGAAGTGGTTCGTGACGGTCGGGGATGCGGCCGACTACCTGCTCGTGCTCGCGAACGTGCTGCCAGAACGTGCGCCGACGATGTTCCTCATCGACAAAGACACGCCGGGCGTGAGCGTGCTGCGCACGCCGCGCTACATGCACACGTTCGTCTACGAGCACCCCGAGATCGGCTTCGACGACGTTCGGGTGGGGGGCGACGCCGTGCTCGGCGCGGTCGGGCAGGGCTACGAGCTCACGCGCGACTGGTTCGTCGAGGAGCGCGTGATGATCGCCGCGCGCGCGATCGGCGGCGCCGAGCGCGCGCTGCGCACCGCGACAGCATGGGCGAGCGAGCGGGTCCAGTTCGGGCGCCCCATCATCCAGCACCAGCTGATCGGCGCGATGATCGCCGACAGCGTCGTCGACATCGCCACGAACCGCGCGCTCGTGCACCAGGTCGCGTGGGAGGCGGATCGGGGCCTGGAGCGCAAGCGGCTGCACGCCAAGGCGGCGGTCGTGAAGCTCGCCGCCTCGGAGGCCGCGGGCCGGGTGATCGACCGCTCGGTGCAGATCCTCGGCGGCCGCGGCTACATGCGCGAGAACCCGTGTGAGCGGCTCTACCGCGACATCCGCGTCGATCGGATCTGGGAGGGGACGTCGGAGATCCAGCGTCTGATCATCGCCAACGACGTCGCGAAGCGAGGGCTCGACGGCGTGCTCGGCTTCGGGACCCTCTGACGCTCACGTCCGCTGCAGCGCGAGCATCGCGCGGTCGTCCTGGCCGGCGCCGCGCGCGAACGCGTCTAGTGCGGCCGAGACGGCCGCGAGCAGTGCCGTGGGCTCGGCCGGGGCGGTGGCGACGGTCGCGTGCAGGCGCTCGTCCCCGAAACGGCCGTCCGCGCCGGGCGTGTCGGTGACGCCGTCGGTGAACAGCAGCAGCGTGTCGCCCGCGGCCAGGGCGACCTCGGCGACGGCGGCCTCGCCGTACTCGTCGACGGCCCCGAGCAGCAGCCCGGGGATCCCGACCGTCTCGCAGTGCTCGCCGCGCTTGAGCAGCGGCAGCGGATGGCCGCCGATCGCCAGTGCGAGCGACCCCTTAGCAAGCAGGCCGCAGACCATCGTCACGGGCTCGATCCGCGGGCGCTGGCGCAGTGCCCGGTTGACGTGGCTCAGCACGGCGGTGGGCCGCGGGTCGAACGTCGCCGCCGTGCGCGCCGTGTGACGCACGAGCGACGTCAGCGCCGCGGCGGCGACGCCCATGCCGGTCACGTCTCCCAGCAGCACGACCTGACCGCCCTCGACCTCGAACACGTCGTAGAAGTCGCCGCCGACCTCGGCCCCGCGCTGTCCCGGGCGGTAGTCCGCGGCGAAGCGCCAGCCCCTGACCTCCGGGAGACCCTCGGGCAGCAGGCTCGCCTGGAGCGTCCGCGCCATCGCGGCGCGCTCCGTGTAGAGGCGCGCGTTCTCGATCGCCGTGGCCGCGCGTGCGGCCAGCTCCTGCGCGAACGCGAGGTCGTCCTCGGCGTACAGGCGACCGCTCTCGGCGAAGACGAAGCTCATCACGCCGAGCGTATGGCCGCCCGTGACCATCGGGACGCTCATCGCGGACCGGACCTGCAGCGCCCGGAGCAGCTCGAGGTGCTCGGCATCCTGCGCCGACCGCTCCAGCAGCGAGTCGGGCACCTGCGCGATCAGCTGCGCCTCGCCCGAGCGCATCACCGCCGCGGAGCCGACCGGCGAGCCGGGGTCGGGCGGGTAGCGCTCGCGCAGCGCGCGAGCCTGCGCCACGCGCGCGGGATCGGCGTGTGCGAGCGCGACCTGCTGGAGCGTGCCGCGCTCGTCCGGCAGCTCGACCGCGCACCAGTCCGCCAGCCCCGGCACCGCGAGCTGCGCGACCCGCTGCAGCGTGAGCTCGTAGTCAAGCGACGATGCGAGCGCCTCACCCGCCTCGCCGAGGAACCGCTGGCGCAGCGCCGCCTCGTGCTCCTCCGTGATGTCCTCGATCACGTTGACCGCCAGCAGCTCCCCGCTCTCGTCGCGGAGCGGCGTCGCCTTCGTCAGAAACCAGCGCAGCTCGCCGGTCGCCTTGTAGACGCTCTTCGTCAGCAGCGGCTCAGGCCGCTCGCCGCGCAGGACGCGCGCGCCCGGCAGCTCGTCCTCGCCGACAGGCCGCCCGTCGGGATGGTGGATCTCGAAGCGCCCGATCAGGTCGGCCGGCTCGGCGGTCAGCACGGCGTGCACGCTCGGCAGGCCCAGCAGCGCCGCCGCTGCCGGGTTCGCGTACTCGATCCGGCCGTCGGCGCCCTGGACCGTGACGGCGTCCGCGAGCGCGCTGAAGATGCCGTCGAGCCGCCTCTGCGTGGCCGTGAGCCGGCTGACCAGCTGGGTATTGGCCAGCGCGAGCCCGGCGCGGCCGACCAGCAGCTCGGCGAACGCCAGCTCGGCGGGACCGTAGCGGCGCCCCGAGCGGCCGACGCCGAGGCCGAGCGCTCCGAGCGGTCCGCCGCTCGGGGCCAGCGGCAGCGCCATCGTCCAGCGCATCTGCGACAGCCCCAGCAACCGGCGGTCCTCCTCGTCGTGGACGATGGCGTCGCCCAGCTGCTCGTCGAGCTCCGCCAGCTGGCTGCCCTCACCGCGCAGCACGCGCGTGGTCGGAGAGTGCTCGGCGCGCTGGGCGGCCCCGCGGGCGCGCAGCCAGTCCTCGAGCTCCTCGCGGTGCGGGCCGTCCACGCGGGCCGCGAGCCGGCGCACGCCGCCACCGGGCTCCAGCACGTCGATCCAGGCCGCGTCGGCGAAGTCCGGCACCAGCAGGTCCACGAGCCGCCGCAGCGCCTCGTCGATGTCGGCCGCGCCGTCCGTGATGCGCGCGGCGTCGGCGAGCAGGCGCAGTTGCCGGCGCTCCACGTCGGCGGCACTGCGCGCGGTGATCGCGGCATGGCGCTCGCGCGCCCAGAGGACGGCGATCGCAGAGCCGCCGAAGACGGTGATCAGGGGCAGCCAGGAGCCGCCGGCGTCGTTCCAGAGCGTGCTCAGCACCGCCAGCGCTGTCGCGGCGACGCCGATCGCGCCCACTTCACCCGGGCGCGCGCGCGTGGCAGCCGCCAGCACCGGCAGCAGGTAGAGGCTGCGCGCGAAGGCGTCGTCGCCCGTCGCGGCGTCGATCAGTGCCGGCAGCGCCAGGGCCGCCAGCCCGGCGATCAGCCAGGCCCGGCCACGCATGCCCGGCACGATCAGTGCTCTCGCCGCGGAAGGTCGAGCTCGAACCAGACGCGCGTGCCGCCCTCCCGGTCGACGCCCCAGCGGCTGGCCATGCGCTCGACGAGGAAGAGGCCGAAGCCTCCGTCGGCGCCGCGCGGCTCGAGCTTGCCCGGCGTGAAGCCGTCACCGCCGTCGAGCACCTCGACGCGGATCGCCGCGGCGCCGATGCGGACGGCCAGCACGACCGGCCGCGCCGAGCCCGCCACGTGGCGGACGGAGTTCGTCACCAGCTCGGAGACCAGCAGCCGCAGCACCCCGCGCTCACTCTCGGGCAACGTCGCGGGCAGCCAGCCCTCGAGCTCGTGGCGCGCCCGCGCGGGCGTCTCGAGCGCCGCGTCGAAGCTGGCGGAGAAGGTCGGGCTCACCGCCGCTCCAGCCAGCCGTCATCGACGAGCGGCAGCAGCGGCGCGATGCCCGTCTCCTCGATCGTCACGCGCACGTCGCCGCTCTCGGGCGCGATCATCCGCAATCCCGGTCCGCCCTGCTCGGCCGCCTCCAGCAGCCCGCGCACCCCGGTGGAGTCCATGAACGTCAGGCCGCGCAGGTCGAGCAGCACCTCGTCGCCCGCCTGCGCGAGCGCCCGCTCGAGCTGCTCGGCCGTCGCCAGGTCGAGCTCGCCGCGGAGCGTCAGGACTGAAGCGCCGCGCTCGTCGGACGCGACGGACAGGTCGAAGTCGAGGTCGGCCACGCGCGGGTCGATTGTAAAGCGCAGCGCGCCTGCGGGCGGCCGCAAGGCGCTACTGTCGGGCGCGTGCCCGTGAGCAACCCGCCTGTGCTGCCGGCCGGCTTCGAGCTGCCGCTCGAGCCGCGGCTGCCACGCATCGGGGCTATCGACCAGGTCGCGCTCGAGGAGCGCGCCGCCTCGCTGGCGAAGCGCTCGATCAAGAAGGCGTCCAAGCTCTACGCGCTCGAGCTCGCCGTGCGGATGATGGACCTGACGACGCTCGAGGGCTCCGACACGCCGGGCAAGGTCTTGGCGCTGGCGGCCAAGGCGATCCAGCCCGACCCGGCCGACCCGTCCGTGCCGAGCTGCGCGGCGATCTGCGTCTACCCCAACCTCGTCGCGACAGCGGTCGAGCGCGTCCGCGGGACGGGCGTCAAGGTGGCGTCGGTCGCGACCGCGTTCCCGTCGGGGCAGTCGCCGCTGGCGATCAAGCTCTCCGAGGTCGAGGAGGTCGTCGCACTCGGCGCGGACGAGGTCGACATGGTGATCGACCGCGGCGCGTTCCTCTCCGGCCGCTACGCCAAGGTCTACGACGAGGTCGTGCGCGTCAAGGAGGCGTGCGGGCACGCGCACCTCAAGGTGATCCTCGAGACGGGTGAGCTGGGCACCTACGACAACGTCCGCCGCGCCTCGCTGCTGGCGATGGCCGCCGGCGCCGACTTCATCAAGACCTCGACCGGCAAGCTGCCGAGCGCCGCGACGCTGCCGGTGCTGCTCTGCATGCTCGAGGCGATCCGCGACGTGCACGACGAGACCGGCCGCGTGGTCGGGTGCAAGCCCGCCGGCGGCATCAGGACGGCCAAGCAGGCGATCCAGAACCTCGTGATCGTGAACGAAACCCTCGGCCCGGACTGGCTCACGCCCGACCGCTTCCGGCTCGGCGCGTCGTCGCTGCTCAACGACGTGCTGATGCAGATCCAGGCGCAGAAGACCGGCCGCTACCAGAACCCGGAGCACTTCACGCGTGACTGAGGAGCTGGCTCCCCGCGGCTTCGAGTACGCCGCCGCGCCCGAGTCGCGCGCGGTCGTCTCGCTCGACGACGCCTACGGCCTCTACGTCGGCGGCGAGTGGCGGGAGCCGGAGGAGACCTACACGACGATCTCACCGGCCAGCGAGGAGCCGCTCGCGCTCGTCGGCCAGGCTGGTCGCGCCGACGTCGACGCCGCCGTCGGCGCCGCGCGCGCCGCGTTCGAGGGCGAGTGGTCGGCGCTGCGCCCGGCCGAGCGCGCCAAGTACCTGTTCCGCATCGCGCGGCTGCTGCAGGAGCGCGCGCGCGAGTTCGCCGTGCTCGAGTCGCTCAACGGCGGCAAGCCGATCAAGGAGTCGCGCGACGTCGACCTGCCGCTCGCGGCCGCCCACTTCTTCTACTACGCCGGCTGGGCCGACAAGCTGGACTACGCCTTCCCGAACCGGCGCGCGCGGCCCGTCGGCGTCGCCGGCCAGATCATCCCCTGGAACTTCCCGCTGCTGATGCTGTCCTGGAAGATCGCCCCGGCGCTCGCGGCGGGCAACACCGTCGTGCTCAAGCCGGCCGAGACGACGCCGCTCACAGCGCTGCTGTTCTGCGACGTCCTGCGCCAGGCCGAGCTGCCGCCCGGCGTCGTCAACATCGTCACAGGCGACGGTCGCACGGGCGCGGCGCTGGTCGGGCACGAGGGCGTCGACAAGATCGCCTTCACCGGCTCGACGGAGGTCGGCAAGGCGATCCAGCGCGAGCTCGCCGGTACGGGCAAGGGCCTGACGCTCGAGCTCGGCGGGAAGGCGGCCAACATCGTCTTCGACGATGCGCCGCTCGACCAGGCCGTCGAGGGGATCGTCAACGGGATCTACTTCAACCAGGGCCACGTCTGCTGCGCCGGCTCCCGGCTGCTCGTGCAGGAGTCGATCTACGAGCACACGATCTCGAAGCTGAAACGGCGGCTGGGGACGCTGCGCCTGGGCGATCCGCTCGACAAGAACACAGACGTCGGCGCGATCAACTCGAAGATGCAGCTCGACAAGATCACCGAGCTCGTCGAGTCCGGCAAGGAGGAGGGCGCCGAGATCTACCAGCCGCCGTGCCGCCTGCCCGAGCAGGGCTTCTGGTTCGCGCCGACCGTGTTCACGAACGTGGCCCAGAGCTACCGGATCGCGCAGGAGGAGATCTTCGGCCCCGTCCTCTCCGTGCTCACCTTCCGCACCCCCGAGGAGGCGGTCGAGAAG
>DASQMT010000296.1:0-2796 GCA_035645355.1 Solirubrobacteraceae bacterium
GGTCGCTGGTCGTGCAGGAAGCCTGCCGTGGCGAGCGCCGACGTCCAGATCGCGGTCTCGGGCACCTGCAGCCCGCTGGCCTGCAGCCGGGCGGCCAGGTCCCGCGGCGTGTAGATCGAGTTGTTGGTCAGGACGAGAAACGGGAGACCCAGCTCTCCCAGCCGCGCGAGCCAGCGGTCGGCACCCGGAATCGCCTGCTCCTCGTGCACCAGGACGCCGTCCATGTCCATCAGCCACGAGCGGATCTCGTGATCGGTCACGCCTGAGAGCGTACGAGCGCGCCGGACCGGATCAGCTCGGCCGCGCGCCGCACGTCGTCGCTGAGCGATCGGTCGTCGCCCACCGGGGCGACGGTGTCGGCGATTTGCTCGACGACCGCCTCCAGCCGCGGCGGCAGCGGCGCGCCCCGCAGGTGGCGCGCCTGACGGATCGCGACCAGCTCGGCAGCGAGCATCAGCTCGAGGTTGTCGAGCAGCCGGCCGAGCTGCTCGCCGGCGAGCAGCGTGAACGCCTGAAAATCCTCCTGCCCGGCCGAGGCGTCGAGTTGGTGCACGCTTGCCGGCGCCGCGAGCATGCGGTTCTCGGCGGCGAACCCGAGCACCGACTTGTGCGCGAAGACGACGCCGGTCTGACGGCCGGGGGCGTCCGCGAGCTGGTCGTTGAGGCCCGAGAAGCGGCGGTCGAGCAAGCGGTGCAGCCGCCGCTCGCAGAGGTTCCCGACCTGCGCGAACCCGATCTTGAGAGCGTCGAGCCCGAGGTTGAGCGCCTGCGAGTGGAAGTTGCCGCTCGGGTAGAACCCCTCGGGCTCGTCGTGATGCGCGCGGAGGTAGAGCGGGCTGTCGGTGACCGCGCGCAGCTCACGCGCGACCTGCTCGCGCAGGCGCTCGACGAGCTCGGCGACCGCGCCGTGAACCTGCGGTAGCACGCGGAACGAGACCGGATGCTGCGGCCGGTCACACCAGTCGGCGGCGCCGCCGTGCAGGTGGGCGAGCTGCGCGTGGACACGCTCCTGCGCCGGGTCACCCTTGAGCCGGCCGATGCGCTGCGAGTAGGGCCGCAGCGAGCAGCCGGCGAGCGCCGCGGTCAGTGCCCCGGCGACGGTGGCGTGGTCGAGCAGCAGCGCGCAGCGCGCCCCGAGCCATGCCGCGAGCGCGGGCGCCAGTGGCGCGCCGTTGACCAGTGCGATGCCCTCTTTCAAACCGGGCTCGTACGGCGCCACGCCGCGGCGGGCGAGCGCATCGGCCGCGCCCAGCTCCGCCTCCTGCTCGAGCACGGTCCCCTCGCCGGCGAACGTCTGGAACAGATGGCTGAGCGCGATCACCTCGCCGGCGCTCGAGACGCCGCGCGCGGGGACCGACGGCGTCCAGCCGTCGTTGAGGCGGTCGGCGATGAAGCGGCAGAGCGCCGCCGAGACCGCCGCGCGGCCGCTGAGGAACCCGGCCAGGCGGATCAGCATCGCGCCGCGCACCACCGCGGGGGCGAACGGCGGTCCCTGGCCCGCCCCGCGGAGCAGGATGCTGCGCTGGAATGCACGCTGCTCGCCCGGGCCGATCGGCGTTCCCGCCAAGTAGCCGACGCCGGTGTTGACCCCGTAGGCCGTCGCGCCGCTCTCGAGGTGCGAGAGCATGCGCGCGCGCTCGGCGTCGACCGCGTCGAGCAGCAGCGGCGCGACGGTGACCGGCTCGTGCTCCTCCACGATCCGCCGGTAGCGCTCCGCGTCGAGCTGTCCCGGCCGTTCGAGGACGATCATCGATAGGGCAGCAGGGTGCCGACGTTCTGCTCGATCGCGCGATCGAGGATCGCCTTGCCGAGCGCGATGTCCGTCGTCGCAAGGCCGCGATGCCAGAAGAGGATCCGCTCGTCGTCGCGCTCGCGGCCCGGGCGTGTTCCCGCCACCACGTCGGCCAGCTCACCGGCGATCGAACTCTCGGTCACCAGCCCCTGGTCGACGTGGGCGCGCAGCGCGCCGAAGCGCCCGCCCCGGCACTGGCCCCAGTCGTCGACGAAGATCTTGTCCATGATCGACGTGATCGAGAGCTCCACCGCGCTCATCGTCCCATAGGGGATCACGAGCGCCGCCGGAGCGATCCAGTCCGTCATGAGGATCGGCGTCGGAGCGGACAGCCGCGTGGCTTCCACGACGACGTCGGCGCCGCGGACCGCCGCCTCGACGTCGTCGACCACGCGCACCGGCTTGCCCAGCGCCTGCTCGAGCCGCTCGCCGAAGGCGATCCGCGACTCAGGCCGCGCACTCGTGACGCGGATCTCGTCGAGGTCGAGCGCGCGGTCGAGCAGCGTCACGTTCGAGAACGCCGTCCCGCGCGCGCCGATGTGACCGAGCACGCGGGCGCCCCGGCGCGCCAGGTGGCGGGCGCCGATCGCAGTCATCGCGCCCGTCCGCCACTCGGTGATCGCTGTCGCATCGATGATCGCCTGCGGGACCCCGGTGCGCGGGTCGTAGAGCGTCAGCAACGCGAGCTCGGAGGGCAGGCCCAGCTTCCAGTTGCCGACGAAGTCGCCGACCACCTTGACGCCGGCGACGCCGAGCGGAGCCACGTAGGCGCGCAGCAGGTTGAAGTGACCGTCGAAGGCCGGGTCGGGCACGAGGTGCTCGCGCGGCTCGAGCACGACCTTGCCGGTTCCCTGCGCGACGAGCGCATCCTCGACGGCGGCGAGGATCGTGTCCGCGTCGATCGCGAGCCGCTCGACGTCGTGGCCGGAGATGTAGCGGATCTCGATCCCGGCCATGCCCGGCTCCTGCCCGCTGAGCGAGGCGGTCACACGCCGGGCCGCCCG
>DASQMT010000297.1:0-2555 GCA_035645355.1 Solirubrobacteraceae bacterium
AACGCGCGCCTGATCCTCGGCTACTCGTCCGTCGCCCAGCTGGGGTTCATCACGCTCGGGATCTTCGCGCTCGGCGAGACCGCCGGCGCGCAGGGGGCGCTGCTGCAGATGGTCAATCACGGCCTCGTGGTGGCGCCGCTCTTCTTCATCATCGCGCTGCTGGTCGAGCGCACCGGCTCGGAGGACATCCGCGAGATGGGAGGCGTGGCCTTCCGTGCGCCGGTGCTCTCGACGCTCTTCCTGATCGTCGCGCTGGCGACGCTCGCGATGCCGGGATCGGCCAACTTCGCGGGTGAGTTCCTGATCCTGCTCGGCCTTTTCAACACGAAGCTCGTGATCGCGCTCATCGCCTCCGTCGGCGTCGCGCTGGCCTCGGTATACATGCTGCGCGCGTTCATCCGGGCGGTGCACAACCGGGTCGGAGCGGGCGTCAAGTCATTCGACCTGAGCGTGCGCGACGGGCTCGTGCTGGTGCCGCTCGTGCTCGCGATCGTCGCGTTCGCCGTGTATCCGCAGCAGGCGCTGCGCGATTCCGAGCCGGCCGTCGAACGGCTCGCCGGCGGCCCCGAGGCCGTCGCGCAGACGGAGGCGGCGCCGTGAAGATCAGCGGCCCGACGATCGACTGGCTGGCGATCGCGCCGCTCGTCGCGCTGGTCGCCGGCGCCTGCTTGGTGCTGATGGCCGGTCTCGTGCGCGCTCCCTTCGTGCGTCACACGCTCGTGCCGCTGCTCGCGCTGGCCACGCTCGGCACGAGCGCTGCGTTCGCGATCGCGACCTGGGGCGACAACGTGAGCGTCATCTCGGGCGCGATGGCGATGGACGACCTGACGCTCTTCCTGACGCTGATCTTCCTCGCAACGGCGGCGGGGACGGTGCTGCTCTCGTGGCGCGCGGTCGCACCTCGCGAGGCGGGGCACGGCGAGTACTACGCGTTGCTGTTGACGGTCGTCGCGGGCATGGTCGTGCTCGCCGGCGCGACCAACCTCGTGACGGTCTTCATCGGCTACGAGCTGCTCTCGATCCCGCTCTACGTGCTGTGCGCAACCGAGATGCGGCGCGCGACCTCGCTCGAGTCGGGGCTCAAGTACCTGATCATCGGCTCGGTCGGGTCGGCGACGCTGCTCTACGGGCTGGCGCTCGTCTACGGCGCGACGGGAGCGACCGCGTTCGGCGACATCGCCTCCGGCCTCGACGACGTGCGCACCGACGTGCTGCTGCTCACGGGCCTCGCCCTGGTCGTGACAGGGCTCGCGTTCAAGGCGTCGGTGGCGCCGTTCCACCAGTGGACGCCGGACGTCTACGAGGGCGCGCCGACCGCGATCACCGCGTTCATGGCGGTCGCCACGAAGGCGGCGGCGTTCGGTGTGATCATCCGCTTCTTCGACGTCGCGGTGATCGGCGCGTCGACCAGCTGGGCGCCGGCGCTCGCGGTCCTCGCGCTGATCACGATCGTGGTCGGCAACGTCGGCGCGATCGGGCAGTCGTCGCTCAAGCGGCTGCTGGCCTTCTCGTCCGTCGCGCAGGCGGGCTACATGCTCGCGGGCGTCGTCGCGACGACGCAGCTGGGAGCGCGCGCGGTCGTCTTCTACCTCGCGGTCTACCTGTTCATGAACATGGCCGCCTTCGCGGTGATCGTCGCGCGCGAGCGCGAGACCGGCGTCGGCGACGACATCTCGAGCTTGTACGGACTGGGGGAGCAGCGCCCGCTGCTCGCCTGGCCGATGACGATCGCGATGCTGGGGCTGGCGGGCTTCCCGGCGACGGCCGGGTTCTTCGGCAAGGTCTACCTGATCGGCGCGGCGGTGGACAACGGCTACGCCTGGCTGGGCGTCGCGATCGTGGTCGGCTCGGCGATCTCCCTGGCCTACTACCTGCGTGTGGTGGCAGCGGTCTGGATGCGCGCGCCAGAGGCGCGCCCGGCGGTCCGTGGCGGCGTCCCGCGTCCGGCGATCGCGGGCGGGTCGTCCGAGGCGGACGATTCGCTCGGCGCGGTGGTCGCCGGGCAGGTCGAGGTCGAGGAGCTTGACCGGCGGGAGTCGGACCGGCTCGTGCAGCCCGAGGTCGTCGCTCTCGCCGTGCTCTGCGCGGCGGCAACGCTGATCTTCGGCGTCTACCCCGAGCCATTGCTCGACCTCGCGCGCGATGCCGGGGCGGTGCTGACGGGGCTGTTCTGAGGCTCCAGGGCGCCTTGACCCCGCATGAGGAGGTGAAGGCGCCCCGGAGCGCGGGTTGACGCCCCGCGGATACATGAAGGGGGACGAGCTCGCGTCACTTCCGACCTATGACCCGGTGTGGACAATCGCGGCCAGGCGACGAGCGAGTACGTCGCGATCCTGCTGGTGGTCGCGGCCGCGCTCGCGGGCGCCAGCACGCTGGCGCTGGCGGTGGCGGGCGTCGGCGACCGCGTGGTCGCGACGCTGCGGACCGGGATCTGCATCGTCGGGGGCGACGTGTGTCGCAGCGCGGACGCCGCCGCGGCCGGGCTGGAGCCGTGCGTCACGGACCGGCGCTCGCGGCGTCAGGACACCACGCTCGACGTCGCGGTTCTACGGCTC
>DASQMT010000298.1:0-2220 GCA_035645355.1 Solirubrobacteraceae bacterium
CGAGGCCGGCGCCGCGCTGGTGCGAGACCCGCGCGTGCACGTGATCGCCTTCACCGGTTCGAGCGCCGTGGGCCTAGAGATCGTCCGCAGCTCGGCCGAGACGCCCGAGGGACAGCACCACGTGAAGCGCGTGGTGTCGGAGATGGGCGGCAAGAACTGCGTGATCGTCGACGCCGACGCGGACCTCGACGAGGTCGTGCCCGCGCTCGTCCAATCGGCGTTCAACTACGCCGGGCAGAAGTGCTCGGCGGCCGCGCGCGTGCTCTGCCACGAGGCCGTCCACGACGCGCTGCTCGAGCGGCTCGCCGGAGCCGTCGAGGTGCTCGCGGTCGGTCAGGCCGAGCGGCTCGACATCGACGTCGGGCCTGTGATCGAGCGCGACGCCCAGGAGCGGGTCGCACGCTACCGCGCCCAGGCCGAGCAGACCGGCCGGCTCGCCGCCGTCGCGGCCGACGTGCCGGCCGACGGCTGGTTCGCGCCACCGACCGTCGCGGCCGAACTCCCGCCCGACTCGCCGATCCTGCACGAGGAGATCTTCGGCCCGCTGCTGGCGGTCGAGCGCGTGCGCGACGTCGCCGATGCCTGCGATCGGGTCGACGCCTCGCCCTACGGCCTCACCGGCGGCCTGTTCGCCCGCAACCCGGACACGGTCGACTACGTCGTCGACCGCTCCCCGGTCGGCAACCTCTACGTCAACCGCGCGATCACCGGCGCGATGGTCGGCCGGCAGCCGTTCGGGGGCAACCGCCTCTCGGGCACCGGTACCAAGGCCGGCGGTCCCGGCTACCTGCTCCAGTTCGTCGAGCCGCGGGTGGTGACGGAGAACACGATGCGCCACGGGCTCGTGGTCTAGCGGCGCTTCGAACGTCAACTGCGCGATTAAGGGGAAGGTGCGGTCGGTGGCGGCGGATTCGCGGGCGGCCACGTCGCGGGGCGCTTTGACCCCTCCCAGTGGGGGTCAAAGCGCCCCGGAGCCCTCTCCAGGCGCTCCTTCCTCCCCTCATCGCCGCAGCTTGACGTTCACCGACGCCGAGAGCTACAGATGCGCGCGGTCGTTCCACGTCAGCAGGTGCCAGCCGTCGAAGTCCATCCCGTCCATGCGCCGGTTGCGACGCTCGAAGACCGTGATGCCGGTGTTGGAGTGGCCCGCGTACCAGAGCGGAATCAGATGCTCGGGGCCGAACGCGTCGCCGAACAGAGCCAGACCGAGGAAGAAGTGCATGAAGCCGTAGTGGCTGACGAGCAGGATGCGCTGATCGCTCGCGCGCGCCTCCATCCGCTCGCGGACGCGCAGGACGCGGCCGAGGATCTCGTCGAAGGACTCCGCCCCGGGCATCGCGAAGTCGCGCGGCGCCCCCGGCATCCAGTTCAGCGAAGCGGTGTCACCGAAGTCTCCGCGCGACTCGTAGAACGCGTCGGACTGGCGCACCTCGTGCAGCTCGGGATCGGTCTCGACCGGCAGCCCGAGCACCTCGGTGATGCCCTCCGCGGTCTGCTGCGCGCGGCGCATCGTGCTCGCCACGATCAGCTCGAGCCCCTCGCCCTCCAGCCGCCGCCCCAGCCCGCGCGCCTGCTCCCAGCCGAGTTCGGAGAGCGCGTCCCAGTCGGCCGGTCGCGGGCGGCCGGCGCGGTCGGACGCGTTCGCGAGCGACTCGCCGTGGCGAACGAAGTGCAGCGTCAGGTCAGCCACTCGCGATGCGCTCCAGGAACAGCTCGTGTAGGCGCGTCTCGCCGGCGATCTCCGGGTGGAAGGAGATCACGAGCATGTTGTCCTGCCGTGCGGCGACCACATGCCCGTCGACCTCGGCGAGCACCTCGACGGCATCCCCGTGCTCGTCGATCCAGGGGGCGCGTATGAAGACCGCGCGCACCGGCTCACCGTAGATCCCGGGGATATCGAGGTCGGCCTCGAAGGAGCGGATCTGGCGCCCGAACGCGTTGCGCCTGCAGGTGTAGTCGGCGAGCCCGAGGTGCTCGCGGTCGAGCATGATCATGCCCGCGCACGTGCCGAGCACCGGCGCGCCGGACCGCACGAGCGCGCGCAGCGGCTCGGCGAGCCCCTCGCGCTCGATCCCGAGCGTCATCGTCGTCGACTCGCCACCCGGGATCACGAGGCCGTCGAGGCCGTCGAGGTCCGCCGGCGTCCGCACTTCCCGCACCTCGGCGCCGAGGCCGCCGAGCACGCGCGCGTGCGCCGCGAAGCCGCCCTGCAGCGCGAGG
>DASQMT010000299.1:0-3822 GCA_035645355.1 Solirubrobacteraceae bacterium
TGCCGCTCACCCGGCCGCCACCGGGGAGAGCAGGCCGTGGCGCTCGAGCATCGCGCGCACCGTCACAGTCTCCGCTTCGTCGGCCTCGACCATCGGCAGCCGCAGGGTGCCGGCATCATGGCCGAGCAGATTGAGCGCCGCCTTCACCGGCGTCGGGCTCGCGGTGATGAAGAGCGTCTCGTAGACGTCGCGCAGGGCGGCGTCGATCTCCGCGCGCGCGTCCGGCTCGTCGTACATGCGCCGCATCTCAGGACCGACGACGTGTGACGCGACGCAGATGCCGCCGGCACCGCCCATGTCGAGGCAGGCAGCGTAGATGTCGTCGTTCCCGGCCAGGATCGCGAGCCCGTCGATCGGCTGCAGCTCGGCGGAGTTCGCCTGCTTCACGCCGACGATCCCGTCGATCTGGGCGAGCTCGGCCAGCAGGTCGGGAGGCATGTTGACCGCCGTGCGCCCGGGGATGTTGTAGAGCACCACCGGCGTCCCGTCCGCGGCGCGCGCCACCTCCTCGAAGTGGCGGATGATCCCGCGCCGGTTGGGCTTGTTGTAGTAGGGCGTGACGGACAGCACGGCCTGCGCGCCGGCGGCGATCACGCGCTCGGTCAGCTCGGTCGCGTGGCGCGTGTCGTTCGAGCCGGCGCCGGCGACGATCGCTCCCTCGGCGCCGGCCTCGGTCACGATCAGCTCGACGAGGCGGACCTGCTCGTCGTCGGACAGCGTCGCGGCCTCGCCGGTCGTGCCGGCGATCACGAGGCCATGCGAGCCGTTCGCGAGCAGGTGCCGCGCGATCGCCACCGCGGCGTCCTCGTTGACGCTGACGTCCGCCTGGAACGGTGTGATCATGGCCGTCAACAGGCCTTCGTAGGGGCGCATGCGCGACAGTCTCGCACGCCGCCCCGACGACGAGCGCCCGGGCGACGTCAGCGTTCGGTCAGCCGGCGAGCGGGTCGCCGCTGGAGAGCTTCGGAGGCGCGAAGCTGGGCCTGTTGCGGTCCTCGTCCGCCGCATCGGGCTCCGGCCGGGCGGGCGGCGCGTCCGGCGTCGGAGCGTCCTGCGCCGCGGTCGGCGGAACGCCCGGCGAGGCGACCGGCGGCGACGACGGCGGCGCGGCGGTCCGGTCATGCAGCCCCGTCGGCGGCACACCCGGCGTCGCGGGCGCCGCCGGCGATGGCTCAGGCGCGAGCGGATCGCCATGTGGCGGGACGCGGGAGGCTTCCGGAGCCTGCGCGACCGGCCGGCCATGCTCGTCGTACTCGAC
The DNA here is from genome assembly GCA_035645355.1 of Solirubrobacteraceae bacterium. GTDB lineage: Bacteria > Actinomycetota > Thermoleophilia > Solirubrobacterales > Solirubrobacteraceae > DASQMT01. The sequence continues at coordinate 1,259 of DASQMT010000299.1, forward strand.
CGTCGGACCTGAGTGCTGACCCGGACCCTGGTCCTTGTTGAGCTGCTGCTGCGCCTCGTCGAGCTTGGCCTGCGCCTGCTCGGCCAGCTGCTTGGCCTTGTCCATGAAACCCATGCGCCGCAGTCTAGGGCGTGCCGCAGCCGTCTCCGGGCGGGCGGCGGCGATCCTCGCGCTCGAGCGCCTTGGTGAAGCGCCGCGGCACCGTCGCTGAATCGCCCTCTTCCCAGAGCGTCACGACGACCAGCTCGCCGCGTGGCTTGTCCTCGAGGCACACGAAGACGATCGCGCCGTCGCGGACGTAGACCGAGCCGCGCTGGGCCGCGGCGCCGCTGGGCGCTTCACGGGACACCTCGCCCGCCGCCCAGGCCTCCCCCACGCGTGCGGCGACCTCGGTGCGCGCGTCGAGCGTCCCGCGTACGCGCTGGCGGTAGCGCTCGGCGGCGTGGTCGGTGACGGCGACGAGCACCGCTCAGGGCCAGAGCAGCCGCTCGAGCCCCACTGTCAGCCGGTCGGGCAGGCCGGCGACGGCGCGGACCGCCATCAGCACGCCCGGCATGAAGCTGGTGCGGTCGGTCGTCACGTGGCGCAGGGTGAGCGTCTGGGCGACGTCGCCGAAGATCACGTCCTGGTCGGCGACCAGCCCGGGCAGGCGGACCGAGTGGATCGGCACGTCGCCCTCCATCAGCGCCGCGGTGCGCGCGGCCGTGCCCGAAGGTGCGTCGAGCTTGGCCGGATGGTGGTACTCGACGATCTCGGCCGCCTGCATGTGCCGCGACGCCTCCGCCGCGAAGCGCATCATCAGCACCGCGCCGATCGCGAAGTTCGGCGCCACGAAGGCATTCGCGCTCCCGCCGTGCGTCGCCGCGCGCAGCGCCTCGACGTCGAAGCCGGTCGTCCCGATGACGACGTGACGCCCGGCAGCGAGCGTCGCCCGCGCGTTGTCGAGCGCGACGTCGGGCCGGGTGAAGTCGACGACCACGTCGCAGCCCTCGAGCACCGTCCCGAGCTCGACGCCGAGCGCAGGGTCGGCGCGGCCCGCTAGCTCGAGATCGCCGGCGTCGTCGATCGCGGCGCAGACCGCCTGCCCCATGCGGCCGGCGGCGCCCGCGACCGCGACCGCGATCATGCCGCGACTGCCTCCGCGACCGGGCAGACCGGCTCGACGGCGGCGCGGAACGCCTCCTGGGAGGGCCCGATGCCCGCGGCCGACAGGCGCTCGGGCGCCCACAGCTCGACGACCAGCGACTGCAGGTCGTCGAACGTGACCGCGTCGAAGCGCGCCATGATCTCGTCGGCCTCGAGCAGCGGCAGCCCGTACAGCGTGGCGCTGCCCAGCCGGTTCATGCGCGCGGCCGACGACTCCATCGCGAGCACCACGCGCGCCTTGACGTTCTCCCGCGCGCGGTCGAGCTCCTCCGCGCTCACGGGCCGCTCGCGCAGGCGCCGCAGCTCGGCCTCGACGACCTGCATCGCCTCGGCGAGGTTGTCCGGGCGCGTGCCCACGTAGAGGCCGACCTGGCCCGTGTCGACGAAGTTGCCCGCGAACGAGTACACGGCGTAGGCGAGCCCGCGCTCCTCACGCACGCTCTGGAACAGGCGCGACGACGACAGCCCGCCGAAGATCGCGTCCAGCACCCGGACGGCGTAGCGACGCTCGTCGGCGCGCGACAGGCCCGGGCCGCCGAGGCAGACGTGCACCTGCTCGGTCTCCTTGGTCTGGAAGCGCAGCCGCGACTGCGGGAGCTGCGGCGCCGGGTCGGGCTGCGGCGCGCTCTCGCCCGCTCGCAGACCCCTCAGGGTGCGCTCGGCGAGCGCCACGATCGCGTCGTGGTCGACCGATCCTGCGGCTGCGATGACGACCGAGGAGGGCACGTAGCGCCGCGCGTGGAAGGCCGCGATCTGGTCGACCGGCGTCTCGCGGATCACCGGCGCGCGGCCGATGATCGGCCGGCCGAGCGGGTGGTCGCCGAAGATCGAGGTGCCGAGCACGTCGAAGACCGTGTCCTGCGGGTCGTCCTCGTACATGGCGATCTCCTCGAGCACGACCTCGCGCTCGGGATCGACGTCGTTGAACGCCGGCCGCCAGACCATGTCGGCCATCACGTCGAAGGCGCGCGGCATGTGCTGGTCGAGCATCCGCGCGTAGACGGTCGTGCCCTCCTTGTCGGTGCCGGCGTTCAGCTCGGCGCCCATCGCGTCGAAGAGCTGGTCGATCTCGGCCGAGGCGAAGCGCTCGGTGCCGCGGAACAGCATGTGCTCGAGGAAGTGCGAGAGCCCGGCCTCCTCGGGCAGCTCGCCGCGCGAGCCGGCTCCCACGAAGAACCCGAGCGCCGCGGACCGCACGGAGCCCATGTGCTCCGTGACGACCCGCAGGCCCGAGTCCAGCGTGGTGAGCTTGTGCTCAGGCAGCGGACTCAGCCGCGCTCGGGGTCGCGGTCGCCGCGCGGGCGCCGCTCCCGGTCGCGGCCGCCGCCGCCCTCGCGGTCGCGGCCGCCACCGTCGCGGCGCGGGCCCCGACCGTCGCGGCGCGGGCCGCGGTCACCGCGGTCACCGCCACCGCCACC
>DASQMT010000300.1:0-3540 GCA_035645355.1 Solirubrobacteraceae bacterium
CCATCGTCGAGTACCGCCGCCTCGGGCCCGTGTCGGGCGGCGAGATCGGCGCACAGCGGGCGCATGAGGCCGCAGTCGTACTGCGTCTTCCAGAAGCCGCCGTGGAGCACGACGGCGACCGGCCACGGTCCCTCACCGCCGGGCGCGAACAGCTCGCCGAACTGGCAGCGCGCCTCTCCATACGGATGACGCTCAGGCAGCGACACCCAGCGAGCGCGCCGCCTCGGCGAGCCGTGTGACGCCCTCGTCGATCTCCTCCGGGGTCACTCCGGAGTAGGCGAGCCGCAGCGTGTTCTCGCCCCCCTCGAGCAGGAAGTCGGCGCCCTTGACGAACAGCACGTCGCGCTCCTTGGCCGCCGTCTCCAGCTCGGCGACGCTTGTGCCCTCCGGGAGCTCCACCCACATGAAGTAGCCCCCCGACGGAGCGTTGAAGATCGCCTCCGGCAGCTCGCGCTCCAGCGCGGCCACGAGCGCGTCCCGGCGCTCGCGCAGCGCCTCCTTGACGGTTGCGATCGCGCCGTCCATGCGGCCCGAGCGGGCGAACTGGTTCACGATCGACTGCGCGACCATGTTGGGCGAGATGTAGGTGTTGGTGGCGATCCCCTGGACCTGTTTGATCAGCGCCTGTGGCCCGACCAGGTAGCCGACGCGGATGCCGGGGCAGACCGTCTTGGAGAACGACGACGCGTAGACGACCTTGCCCGCCTCGTCCTGGGAGAGCATCGTCGGCAGCGACTCGCCCTCGAAGCGGATCGAGATGTAGGGATCGTCCTCGAAGATCGTGAAGTCGTGCTCGGCGGCGAGCCGCAGCAGGTCCGCCCGCTTGGCGGCGCTGAGCGTGTGTCCGGCCGGGTTCTGGAAGTTCGGGATGATGTGGGCCAGCTTCGGCTGGACGCCGCCCTCGAGCAGCGTCGCGAGCGCCGCGGTGTCGATCCCGTCGACCTCGAGGTCGATCAGATGCAGGTCGGCGTCACGATTGCGCAGGTTGAGGAGCGTGCGGTCGTACGTCGGCGACTCGACCACCACGGGGTCGCCCGGCCCGACGAGCAGCTCGAACAGGAACGCGTCCGCCTGCATCGACCCGTTCGTGACGAGCACCTGCTCGACCGCGACCGCGTGCTGCTCGGCGATCCACTCGCGCAGCGGCGCGTATCCGACCGCCGTCCCGTAGGCCGTCGTCCCTCCGGGATCCTGCTCGAACGCGAGCGCCGCCGCCTCGCTCAGCCCGTCGACGTCGACGATGTCGAGCGACGGCGCGCCCCGGGCGAAGGAGATCGTGGCCATGCGGCGACGTTAGCGCAGGCGGGCGATGCCCCGGCGGCGGCGCTGTCACAATGCTCGGTCGCCATGCCGCTCCCCAAGGAAGTCACCTCCGTCACGTTCGACGTCTACGGCACCCTGATCGACTGGGAGTCCGGCGCCTACGACGCTTTCTCCAAGGAAGCCGAGAAGGATGGCTACACGCTCTCGCGCGACGAGCTGGTGCCGCTGTTCCTGCAGACGCAGCAGGACATCAAGAGCGGGTCCTACGAGCTCTACGCCGAGGTGCTGCGACGCACGGCAGTGCAGATCTCCAAGCAGCTCGGCTGGCCGCTCGAGCCGTCGCGCTCCGGCTTCCTGCCCGACTCCGTCAAGCGCTGGCCGCCGTTCAAGGAGACCAACACCCAGCTCGACCGCTTCAGCAAGAAGTTCGAGATCGGCCTCGTGTCGAACGTCGACGACAAGCTGCTAGGGGAGACGCGGCGCCACTTCAAGGTCGACTTCGATCTCGTTGTGACGGCGCAGCAGGTGCGCTCTTACAAGCCGGACCCCGCGCACTTCAAGGAGGCCGAGCGTCGCATCGGCGGCAAGAAGGGCTGGGTCCACATCGGCTCGAGCTACTACTACGACGTCGAGCCGTGCCTGGCCGCGAAGGTTCCGGTGATCTGGGTCAACCGCTCCAAGGAGACGCTCGAGCCCAGCCAGAAGAAGCCGACCGCCGAGGTCAAGAACCTGCTCGAGGCGGCCAAGCTGCTCGGCGCCGCCTGAGTCGCATGAAGGCAGTCGGGCTGCACCCCGACGTCTTTGTCGTCACGTCGCGCTTCTGGCAGACGACGTGCACGCTGGTCAAGGGCGGCAGCGAGGCGTTCTGCATCGACTCGCCCGTGCTCCCCGACGAGCTCGAGCTGCTGCCGGCGATCGCCGCTCAGGCCGGCTTCGAGGTCGTCGGCTGCATCGCCACGCACGCCGACTGGGATCACCTGCTCGGACGCTACGCGTTCGCCGACGCCCCGCTCGGCATGGCGGAGACCAGCGCCGCTCGGCTGCGGGGCGACCCCGGCTCCGCGCAGCGCGACCTGCGCGACTTCGACGAGGAGCACTACGTCGAGCGGCCGGCGCCGCTGCAGCTTCCGGGCGCCCAGGCGCTGCCGGTGCCTGGGCACTGCGCGCTCGGTGAGGACGAGCTGGAGCTGCACCCCGCCGACGGGCACACGGCCGACGGGATGGCGGTCTGGATCCCGTGGGCGTCGGTGCTGGTGTGCGGGGACTACCTGTCGCCGGTGGAGATCCCGTGGATCTCGCCCGGCGGGTCGGTGTCGGCGTACCTGGCGACCCTCGCGCGACTGGAGCCGCTCGTGGAGCGCGCCGCCCATGTCGTGCCGGGGCACGGTTCCGTGTTGGACTCGGCGCGCGCGCTCGCGCTGCTGGGGGAGGATCGGGACTATCTGCATGCGTTGGTCGAGCGCGGCTCGGACGCTTCGCTGCCCTTGGCGCGCCGGAACGGCGCGATGAAGAAGATCCACCTGGAGAACGTGGCGCGAGTGACGGGCTGAGCTGGGCCGCGACCCATCGCGGCCGCTCCGTGACCTGGTGGTACGTGAACCGCAGGGTCGTCATGCCGTGCGCGTGCAGCTCCGCGTCGCGCTCCTTGTCGCGCTCGAAGGCGCCACGGGTGCCGTGGTGGCGCCAGCTGTCGAGCTCGACGACCAGTCCGTGCTCCGGCCAGTGCGCGTCGACCTCGAAGCCGTGGAGCTGCGTGTTCGTGACCGGGAGCGGCAGGCCGTAGCGGGCGCAGAGGTCGAGGAATGCTGCCTCGAAGTCGCTGCGGGTGGTCTGTGTCTCGTGCTCGGTGAGCTGTCTGATGTGCTGCGCACCCGGCCGGCCGGCGCTGGTGGCCAGCAACGAGGGGACGTCGAGCAGGTGGTGGTATTCGGCGGCCTCCAGGGCGCGCGCCAGCTGGCGGCGGCTGATGCTGCCGGCGAGATCCGCCAAGGTGCGGGTGGCGGTGGTAACAGGGATGCGGTCCTGGGTGGTGACGTGGTCGGGCGGGAGGTCGAGCACGCTGTGCACCCTGATGCCCTTGCGCTGGCGGCGTCCCCTGCTAACGACCGTGACGTTGACCCGCCCGCCGGGCGTGGGCCGGAGGTCGAACAGCGAAGCCGCGTGAGCGTGGCTCAGCACCGCGCCGGGCCCGATCGCTCGCACGGCGGCGAGCCACCAGCCGCTGTGCGTCAGCCGGCGGTGCCCGACGGCATACACCCCCCGGTGAAGGGGGATCAG
>DASQMT010000301.1:0-2910 GCA_035645355.1 Solirubrobacteraceae bacterium
GGCGAGTTGACGCCGCCCGGCAGCACGCGCTGCGCACGCCAGTAGAGCTCCGAGGAACGCGTGTCGGTCAACGAGCTGGTCAGGGCGCGTGCTCCTCTTCCCAGCGCGCGAAGGCGTCGGTGAAGTAGAGCATCCGCACCTTCTTGAACTCCGTGCTCGAGTAGAGCGTCGCTCGCTGGTCGATCCCGGTCGCGGCCGCGATCGAGTCGAGCACCGCATCGCACTCCTGCTTCGAGCGGCCATGGGCCATCGTGAAGACGGAATAGGGCCAATCGGAGTACGTCGGGCGCTCGTAGCAGTGCGAGATGCCACGGAACGCGGCCATCTGCTTGCCGGTCTCGAGCACCGCTTCCCGCGGTACGGCCCAGACGCCCATGCCGTTCGCCGAAAACCCGGCGCGGCGGTGATAGAGAATCGCCGCCACCCGGCGCAGGCCGCCGCGCTGCTTGAGCGAGTCGAGCCGCGCGAGCACATCGTCGACGCTCACGCCGAGGCGCTCGGCGGCCGGTGCGAACGGCTCGGACACGACGGGCATCGGACCCTGCGTCGCGCGGACCGTCGCGATGTCGTCCTCGGTCAACTCGATCGGCTCGAGCTCCATCGGCTCGGCCGCCTCGCCGGCGGCGCTGAGCGCGTCGGTGCCGCCCGCCATCTCCAGGTCCATGCGGATCTTGAAGAGCCTGAGCGTCGGAAGCTGCCGGATCGATTCGGCGCCGGTCCGGTCCGCGATCACGTCGAGCGTGCCCTGCAGCCCGAGCTTCGAGCCGGCCTCGACGGCGATCGTGAACCAGAGGTTGAAATCGTGGTCACGCAGGTAGTTGTGCGTCACGCCCGGGTGCGTGTTGATGAACTGCGCCGCACGGTGCGGGTGGGCCGGGTCGACCTTCGCGGCGACGAGCATCGACGCGTAGCCGAACGCGCGGGTGTCGAAGATCGGCGTGATCTCGCGGATGATCCGCTTGTCGACCAGGCGCGCGACGCGGGTCAGAACCTCCGCCTCGGCCAGCCCCGCGCGCTCGGCGATCAGGGCGAACGGGCGCCGATCGAGCGCGAAGCTGCCCTGCATCAGATTGAGCAGCTGCTTGTCGGTCTCGTCGAGCGGTACCGCGGCGCCACCCGCGCGCGAGCGCACCTTCGCCCGGGCTACCTGAGCCATCCGGCCACATCCTTCGCGTGGTAGCTGATCACGATGTCCGCTCCCGCGCGGCGGATGCCCGTCAGCACCTCGAGCGTGGCGGCGCGCTCGTCGAGGAGGCCGGCGGCCGACGCCGCCTTGAGCATCGCGTATTCACCGCTCACGTTGTATCCGGCGACGGGCAGCTTCGTCGCCTCCTTGACCCGGCGGATCACGTCAAGGTAGGGCAGCGCCGGCTTCACCATGATCACGTCGGCGCCCTCCGCCGCGTCCAGCTCCGCCTCACGCACCCCTTCGCGGGCATTCGCCGGGTCCATCTGATAGCCGCGCCGGTCGCCCCGCGCGGGCGCTGATTCGGCTGCCTCCCGGAAGGGCCCGTAGAACGCCGAGGCGTACTTCGCCGAATAGGCCATGATCGGCGTCTCGCTGAGCCCCTGCTCGTCGAGCGCGGTCCGGAGAGCGCCTACGCGACCGTCCATCATGTCGCTCGGGGCCACGACGTCGGCGCCCGATGCAGCCTGCGAGACAGCCGTGCGCGCGAGCAGGTCGAGCGTCAGGTCGTTGTCGACCTCACCGTCGGCGCGCAGCACTCCGCAGTGGCCATGCGACGTGTACTCGCACAAACAGAGGTCGGTGATGACAAGCAGATCCGGGTGCGCGGCCTTGATCGCGCGCGTCGCCAGCTGAACGATGCCCTCGTCGTCCCACGCGCCGGACCCGTCCTCGTCCTTGGCGGCAGGGAGGCCGAACAGCAGCACGGCGGGGATACCGAGCGCGGCCGCCTCGCCGGCCTCGTCGACTGCCGCGCCGATCGACAGGTGATCCATCCCAGGCATGCTCGCGATCGGCGCACGGCCGTCGACGCCGTGGCGGACGAACAGCGGATAGACGAGGTGGGATGGGGAAAGCTCCGTCTCCCGCACCAGTCCGCGCAGCAATCCGGACTTGCGGAGGCGGCGCATGCGGGTGGCAGGAAACACGGCTTGCAGCTTAGAGCCCGCCCGCCGGGCTGCCGTTGACAGCGCGTATCCGGGCCTGTGCGCCGCGTGCGTTACGCCGGACGCCTCAGCGCGAGCCGCCCGATCACCGCGAAGGCCGCGGTGAGAGCGACGAGGTGCGCACAGGGCGCCAGCAGCGCGCCGCCGCTGATCGCGGCGTCAAGGGCGCTGAGGGCGGGCTTGAACGGAAACGCGCCAGATATGATCCGGATCAGGCTGTATAGCGGTCCGGCGACGGTGCCGGAGGGCACAAGCGCCAGTGCAGCGATCGGAAGCGCGAGCATGAACGCCAGCAGCGACGCCGCCCTGACATCCCTCGTCAAGCCTCCTATCGCAACGCCGAGGGCCGCAAACGCCAGCGCCCCGAGCGCGAGCGCGGCCAGCCAGATCGGGGTGCGACCCCAGCCCAGGTCGAGGAACAGCCCGAGCAAGACGAGCATCACCGCGCCGAGCGTCCAAGCGCACAGCGCGGCGAGCACCACCTTCTCGGCCAGCAGCCCGCTCCGGGACACCAGCCCGCGCAGCAAGCGTCCGAGCGCATGTTCTTCCCGCTCGAGCGCGAGCATGCCCGCCGCGAGCAGCAGCCCGACAAACATCAGCGAGACCACGACGGCCACCTCCACTCCGAACACGTCAAGCGACGAGCCCGAGCCTGCGATCACCTTCTCATCGACGGCGACCGGCGTGCCGATCGACGCGAGTATCGGGCGGGAGACGTCGAGGTTCTCGGCGGCCAGCCGGGCGAACCGCGACACCTGTTGCAGCGCGACGCGGGCA
>DASQMT010000302.1:0-4144 GCA_035645355.1 Solirubrobacteraceae bacterium
TCCGACCGCGCCGCAGGCGCTGGCCTGGCTGTTCGTCGCGGGCCTGCTCCAGCTGCTCGTCAACTGGGCCGTCGGGCCCGCCGTCTACGGCACGCTCTGGCTTGGCCACCCGCTGCGGGCGCTCGTGGAGATGCTGCGCGACGCGCTGCCCGCCGGCGGCGCGATGGCCGCACTCGGCGCGTTCACCGTTGTGCTCTACGGCGCCCTCGGGCTCCCCGCGCTGGCGCTCTTCGCGCTGGTGGCGGTGCTGCCGCAGGGCGCGCTCACCTTTGTCGCCCGCACCCGCCCGGTCGCGCTGCTCGATCCGCTCACCGCTGCGCGTCGCTACGCGGGTGCGATGGCGGCGCACCTGAGCCTCAGCCGGACAGCGCGGCGTGAGCTCGACTCCGTCATCCGGCTCGCGCACGCGCGCGCCGTCACCGGTGATGCCCGCGAGCACGTCGGCGACACGGTCGTCGACCCGAGCGAGGTCTCGTGCGCCGCCGGCCACGTCACGGAGTGGTGGAACGGCGCCGGTGGACCCGCCGGCGTGCAGGGCGAGATCATCCCGCGCTCTGCCAGGATCGCCGCCGTGGCACGGACCTGGGCATCGCTGACGGCGCAGGGGAGCCCGCGACTCGGCCACGTCGAGGCGCTCGAGCATCTCTACGGCGCCGCCGGCATCCGGCTGGATCCGAGTGTCGTGCACGCAGCCCGCGCCGTGATCGCCCAGGAGCGCCTGTCCCCTGCCGTGCCCGCCCCCGAGCCGCGCATGCACCGCCTGCGCGTGCCCGCGACGCTGCGGCGCGCGCTCGCCGCGAGCGCCTGAGCCCTGCCGGTCCCCCGTCCCGCCGCGCGCGTGCTGTGCCTGGCCGGCGACGAGCTGTTGCTGCTGCTGCGCTGGCGCGACCCGGTCGAGGGCTTCGAGGTCTGGGAGCCGCCGGGGGGCGGGCTCGAGCCGGGCGAGTCGTGGGAGCAGGCCGCTCGCCGCGAGCTGCGCGAGGAGGCGGGACTGGAGGCCGGCGCGCTCGCCGGCCCGGTGACCGTCGAGCGCGACTATCGCTGGGCGGGCCGCCACATCGCCTGCGAGGACGCGTTCTACCTCGCGCGCTGGGACGAGCCGCCGCAGGTGACGCTCGAGCCTGCGCCGGAGCTGCTCGGCTGCGCCTGGGTCGCGCAGCTCGACTCGGTCGGGCCGCTCGAGCCGCCCGACCTGTCAGCCGTGCTCAGCCGCCTGCGCTCGGTACGACCCAGCCCGCCATCGCGATGAACTGCACGAGCGCGGCGGCGATCACCAGCGTGTGGAAGACCTCGTGGAAGCCGAACGTGCGCGGCCACAGGTTCGGGCGCTGCGTCGCGTAGACGGCTGCGCCGAGCGCGTAGAGCGCTCCACCGACCGCGAGCAACACGAACGGCGCCACGCCGACGCGCTCCGCCAGCTGCGGCAGCGCGATCACCATGACCCAGCCGGTCGAGAGGTAGCAGCCGGCCTGCAGCCAGCGCGGTGCGTTGATCCAGGCGAGGCTGAGCACGACCCCGAGCGCGGCGCCGGCCCAGACGCTGACGAGCACGACGGTCTGGCGCGTCCCTTCCAGCACGAGCAGCCCGACGGGTGTGTAGGAGGCCGCGATGAAGACGAAGATCGTCGAGTGGTCGAGCCGCCGCAGCCACGGCTTCCAGCGCGGGTCGCCGCGCCAGCGGTGGTAGACGGCGCTGGCGGTGAACAGCGCGATCATCCCGACGCCGTAGATCATGGACGCGACGCGCGCCGCGGGGGTGGGGGCGATCGCGACGAGCACGATCGCGGCCGCTGCCGCCACCCAGGCGGCGTGGGCGTGCAGCAGACCGCGCAGGCGCGGGATCACCTCGTCGGCGACGAAACGCTGGGCCTCCATCTGCATCGAGGCTACCCGCTGCCCGGATCGTCGAGGCGCTCGCGCCGCGCGGTTGCCGCGCCGCTGCCGGGGTCGATCCCGACGAGGTCGGCGGCGAGCGGCTGGAAGCCGTCGCCGAGGCCGTAGCTCAGCCGCGCGAGCCCGACCTCGGTCACCTCGCCGACGAGGTTGCCGGTGCCGCCGCCGCCGATCGAGCCGCCGTTGACGATCGTGACGTTGCCGGCGCGCTGCAGGTCAGGGCTGTGGGTGTGACCGACGACGAACATGAGCGGGCGCTCGGGTGGCGCGAGCGCGAGCTCCTCGAGCGCCTTGGCGATGAGCCCGGGCTGGTGCACCATGACGACGTCGACCGTGCCGGTCAGCGGCCGCATCCAGGCTGCGAACGCCTCGAGCTGGTCCGCTGACGGCTGTGGCTCGAAGCGGTCGCGGTAGTTCTCCGCGGCTCGGCGCTGGAACGGATCGGAGTAACCCGCGACGCGCAGGCCCGCGATCTCGCTGACCACCGGCCCGAGGCGGCCGCCGCGCAGGAGCCGGCCCCGCTCCGTCAGCACGATCGCACCGTCATCGGCCAGCTCCTGCGCCGAGCGGTCGGAGTCGTGGTTGCCGCTGACGAACACGAACGGCTTGCCGATGCGGGCGACGCGGGCGACCAGCGCCGTCTCCAGCGGCGAGCCGCGGTCGGACAGGTCGCCGGGGAAGAACACTGGGCCATCTCCGGCCGCGCGCTCGAGGATCGGGAGCGCGAGCACGTTGTTGTGCAGATCCGACGCGATCGTGATCCGCGGCGAGCCCTCGAGCGGTGCGCGATCGCCCGGCGCGGTCACGAGCCGCGCGAGCCCGACGAGCTGCGCGTCGAGCTCCTGGTCCAGGGCGCGGCCCGAGCGGCGCACGGACGAGATCGCGTCGAGCGCGCGCGGGATGTCGGCGCCGTAGGCGTAGTACTCGGGCGTGTCTATCTGTCCGCGTGGCGGCAGCAGCACGACCAGCGCGACGGCCAGGCCGAGCGCCGTCAGGGTCGCGGCTGCGACGGTGTAGCGCAGCCGGGGGCCGAATCGCTGCCGGACGGCGAGCGCGGTCAGCAGTCCGAGGGCGAGCGCGCAGAGCGCGACGACGCCGATCAGCGCGCGCAGGTAGCCGGCGATCGCGTCGCGGGCCTCCGCGCGCACCTGGCCCACGTCGAGCTGCGCGCCGCCCGCCACCCGCTGCAGCGCGGCGCGGTCGACCGTGCGCACGTCCACTCGCAGGCGCACGGGCAGGCGGATCGACTCGAAGCGCGCGCCCCAGTCGACGAGCGGCACGTAGACGTCGAGCGCACCCTTGTGGGCCGGCGACACCGACAGCCGGATCTCACCCACCGACAACGCGTGCACGCGGCTGTACGTGACGAGCGCCAGGTAGCCGCCGGCGAGCGTCGCGGCGATCACGACGGCGACCGTCAGTGCCCGGGTGGCCAGCCGCCAGGGACGTGCGCGCCGGACCTCGGTCGCCATGCCCCCATGGTGGCGGGCGAGCTCAGGCAGCGCCGCGGAAATCCTGCAGCGCGTCGCGGGTGGACCAGAACGCGAGCGCGTCCCAGGGGATGCCGGCGGGCGGGAACGTCCCCACCTCGCTCGCCTCCGCGGAGGTCTGCGGGCGGTCCGTCGTGCGCGCGGCGTAGACGATCAGCACGACCCGGTCCGTGGCGCGGCTGTACACGCCGACGAGCGCACCCAGCTCGACGGCGATGTCGAGCTCTTCGCGCACCTCGCGCCGGGCGGCGTCCTCGACCGACTCGCCGAGGTCGACGAAGCCGCCGGGAAACGTCCACAAGTCCTTCCCCGGCTCGAAGGCGCGGCGCAGCAGGACGAGCTCGCCAGCTGCGGTGACCGGGATGACGGCGGCGACCGGCTTGGGGTTGTAGTAGGCGCCGTAGCCGCAGTGCGGGCAGTTGATCGAGCGCGGGTACTCGACGTCGGCGGGCTGGGCGCAGCGCGGGCAGAAGCGGGCCTCGCGCAGCGCGGGGTTCAGGATCATGGCGGTGCGAGCGCCTGCTCGTAGAGGTGCAGCGTGCCGGCCGCGGCGAACCCGAGCCGCTCGTACAGCGGCCGCCCGGCCTGGCTCGCCTGCAGGCTCGCGGTCCGCTGCCCGCGCCCGCGGGCGTCGAGCAGCAGGCGCTGGAGGATCTGGGCGGCCAGTCCGTGGCGCCGCGCGCGCGGCAGCGTGGCGACGAACCAGATTGCGGTGTCGCTGTCGACGTCGAACGCCATCGCGACGGAGGCGGTCTCGCCGGC
>DASQMT010000303.1:0-14254 GCA_035645355.1 Solirubrobacteraceae bacterium
CCTCGGTGGTGGAAGCCGTCGCGTACGGTGACGACGGCGCGCTCGCGGGCGCGTCCGAGGGCGATCTGCTCGTAGACATGAGCACCATCCACCCGACCGTCTCCGTGGCCTTGGCGAAGGCGGCCGGCGAGCGCGGCGTTGCTGCGCTCGACGCCCCGGTCAGCGGCGGCGACGTCGGTGCCCAGCAGGGGACGCTCTCGATCATGGCCGGCGGGGAGGCTGCCGACTTCGAGCGCGCGAAGCCGCTCTTCGAGGTGCTCGGAAAGACCGTCGTGCACGTGGGCGGCGCCGGCGCCGGGCAGGTGGTGAAGGCCTGCAACCAGGTCGTCGTCGCGTTGACCATCGCGGCTGTCAGCGAGGCGCTCGTGCTCGGCGACAAGGCCGGTGTGGAGCCCGACGTCATCCTCGACGTCCTAGGTGGCGGCCTGGCCGCCAACCGGGTAATGGAGATGCGACGGCGCAACTTCCTCGAGCACGACTTCACCCCGGGCTTCCGCATCGACTTGCACCACAAGGACCTCAACATCGCGCTGGAGACCGGGGACGCGTACGGCGTGCCCCTGCCCGTCACAGCTCTGGTACAGCAGTACCTGCGCACGCTGCGCGCCAAGGGGCACGGCGGCGACGACCACTCCGGCATGCTGCAGCTCGTCGAGGAGCTGGCGCAGCACCGGATCGGCGAGCGCATGACCACCACGAAGGCCTGAGGAGAGAACCATGCCGCGCATGAACCCGATGGAAGCCGTCGTCCGCGTGATGGAGGACGAGGGAGTCACGGTCGCCTTCGGTGTTCCCGGCGCGGCGATCCTCCCGCTCTACGACGCGATGCGTCATTCGTCGATCCGGCACCTGAGCGTCCGTCACGAGGAAGGCGGCACGCACGCCGCCGACGGCTGGGCGCGGATCACGGGGCAGCCCGGAATCAGCATCGGCACCTCCGGGCCGGCCGGCACGAACATGATCACCGGCCTCTACACGTGCCTGGCGGACTCGATTCCGATGATCTGCATCACCGGGCAGGCGAACCGCAACGTGCTGCACAAGGAGGCCTTCCAGGCGGTCGACATCGTCGACATCGCCCGGCCCGTGTGCAAGTGGGCCTACCAGGTCAAGGAGACGGCGCAGCTGCCGTGGGCCTTCCGCGAGGCGTTCCGCGTCGCGCGCGAGGGTCGCCCGGGGCCGGTGCTGATCGACCTCCCGCTCGACGTCCAGAAGGGCGAGGACATCGAGTACGACCCGGCGACCGACGGTCCCCTGGCATACATCACTCCGGAGCCCAATCCGAAGGCCATCTCCGCCGCGCTGGACATGCTCGCCGCCGCCGAGCGCCCGCTGATCCTGGCCGGTGGCGGGGTCATCCTGAGCGGGGCGTCCGAGGAGCTCGTCGGCTTCGCCGAGGACCTCGGCATCCCGGTGTCGCCGACCTACATGGGCAAGGGCTCGATCCCGGAGGACCATCCCCTGTGGGCGGGCATCGTGGGCATCCAGACCACGCAGCGCTTCGCCAACCAGACGTTCCTCGAGAGCGACGTCGTGCTGGCCGTCGGCGCGCGCTTCGGCGACCGCCACACCGGTGACATCAACGTCTACCGCGGTGACCGCAAGTTCATCCACATCGACATCGCCGTCGAGCAGATCGGGCGGGTCTTCCCGGCCGATCTGGGCATCGTCAGCGACGCGAAGCTCGCCTTGCAGGCGCTGCGCGAGCAGGCAGCGGAGCGCTCGCACGACTCGCGCGAGGAGTGGACGGAGCGCGTCGCCCACTTCAAGGCGACGCTGACCAGACGCACCGACTTCGACGACGTGCCGATCAAGGCGCCGCGCGTGTTCCAGGAGCTCAACGAGTTCTTCGATCCCGACACGATCTTCGTGACGGCGATCGGCCTCTACCAGATCTGGAGCGGCCAGTTCCAGGAGACGTTCAAGCCGCGCCACTACCTCTGCTGCGGCCAGGCGGGTCCGCTGGGCTGGGAGGTGCCGGCGTGCATCGGCGTCAAGCTCGCCGCGCCCGAGCAGCTCGTCGTCGGCGTGGTGGGCGACTACTCCTTCCAGTTCCTCATGGAGGAGGTCGCGGTCGCCGTCCAGTACAAGGTCCCGTTCGTGCTCGTGATGCTCAACAATGGCTATATGGGGCTCATCCGCCAGTCCGAGAAGCCCTACGAGATGAACTACGCGGTCGGGATCGCCTACGAGGGTCCCGACGGCCATCCGGGCATCGACCATGTCGCGGTCATGAAGGCGATGGGCGGCGACGGCATGAAGGTCACCGAGCCGGGCGACATCGCCGGCGCGCTGGACTGGGCGGTCGCGGAGGCCGAGGAGCGCCAGGTGCCGGTGCTCGTGGAGATCATGATCGCGCCCGAGGACGACGCCGCGATGGGCAAGTCGATCGACCACATCCGCGAGTTCGAGGAGGTCGACGAAGGGGCCCCGGACCCGCTCGCCGCCCTTCCGGAGATGGCGGGCTGATCCGCGTCGTGTCCCAGCCGGCGCCCACGATGGCACCCGCGGCGGTCAGCACGCGCCGCAGCGACCGCGTGCAGTCGCTCGACCGTGCGCTGGACATCCTCGAGGCGCTGGCTGCGGACGGGGAGCAGGGCGTCTCGGAGGTCGCGGCCCGCACCGGCCTGGTGGTGAGCACGGCGCACCGCCTGCTGGCCGGCCTGACCGAGCGCGGTTATGTCGGCCGCAACCACGCCAACGGCCGCTACGCGCTCGGCCCCAAGGTGCTGGAGCTGGCGGGTGGGTTAGAGGTGCGGACCGCGGCACTGCGCGCAGCCGCCCGCCCGCACCTGGAGCAGGTGCAGCGGGCGACCTGCGAGACGGCGAACCTGGTCGTGCTCGACGGCGACCGCGTCGTATACGTCGATCAGGTCGAGGGATCGCACAGCGTGCGCATGTTCACGCGTCTGGGCAGCTCCGCGCCGGCGCATACGACCGGCTCGGGCAAGGCGATCCTCACCCACTGCCCGGCCGCGGCGATCGCGGCGCTCTACCCGAGCGCGCGAGAGCCGTTCGAGCGCCTGACGCCGCACACGCTGACGACGCTCGAGGCCCTCCGTCACGACTTCGTGCGGATCCGCCGGCGCGGTTACGCCCTCGACCGTGCCGAGCACGAGGAGGGCGTGAGCTGCGTCGCGACGCCGGTGTTCGACGGCGACGGGTCCGTTTGCGGGGCGATCAGCCTCTCCGGCCCGACCGCCCGCATCGATCGCGCGGACACGGGCGTGCTGGGCAGGCTGCTCCGCCACCACGCCGCAGAGATCTCTGCTGTCCTCGGCCATCAGGCCGCGGCACCCGACAGCGCCCGCGCCGGCGCTCTCTCATGAAACGGCGCCTGGTCACCATCCCTTCGACGTCCAGGAGAATGTGAGCGATCGTGGCTATCTCCGTCCCGGCTCCGGCCGAGTCCCGCACCATCAGCCTGTCGATCGACGGCCAGTCGATCGAGGTCCCGGAGGGCACCACGATCTGGGATGCCGCCAAGAGCGCCGGCATCGAGATACCCGTGCTCTGCCATGACGAGCGCTACGACCCCGTCGGCATGTGCCGGATGTGCGCCGTCGACGTGGGCGGGCGGGTCTACGCCGCCGCTTGCGTCCGACCGGTGGAGGACGGCATGGAGGTCAAGACCGACACGGCCGATCTGGAGCGCAACCGAGCGGTCCTGACGCAGCTGCTGATGGCCGACCAGCCGCCGGTGGAGGAGGACCCCAAGGAGACCACGACGGGCAACAACGAGCTGCTCGTCCTGGCGCGTCGCTACGGGGTGCAGCGCGAGAACGGCATCCCGCTCGGCCGCGGCCGAGGCGAGGATCTCTCCAATCCCGTGATCGCCGTCAACCACGACGCCTGCATCCTCTGCGACCGCTGCGTGCGCGCCTGCGACGACATCCAGGGCAACGACGTGATCGGTCGCTCGGGAAAGGGCTACGCCAGCCGGATCGCCTTCGACCTCAACGACCCGATGGGCGAGTCGACGTGCGTGACCTGCGGCGAGTGCGTGGCCGCCTGTCCGACGGGCGCGATCGTCAACAAGCCGATCAACGGCGTGCCGATCCGGCCCCGCGAGGAGCTCAAGAGCGTCGACACGGTCTGCCCGTACTGCGGCGTCGGCTGCGCGCTGACCTTCCACGTCGACGAGGAGCGCAACGCGATCGCCTACGCGGACGGGCGCGAGCAGCCCGGATCGCAGCGGCGCTTGTGCGTGAAGGGCCGCTACGGCTTCGATTACGCCTCCAACCCACAGCGTCTCACGACGCCGCTGATCCGCGTCAGCTACCCCAAGGGACCGCTGTCGCTCGACGTCAGCGGCGAGGGCAAGGGCCGGCGCAAGCCGGGCGGCATGGTCGACTACGCGGAGGTCATGCCCCACTTCCGCGAGGCCAGCTGGGAGGAGGCGCTCGACCTCGCGGCCGGGCGACTGAAGGAGATCCACACGGAGCACGGGACGCAGTCGATCGCCGGCTTCGGCTCGGCCAAGTGCTCCAACGAGGAGGCCTACCTCTTCCAGAAGCTGATCCGCGCAGGCTTCGGCAACAACAACGTCGACCACTGCACGCGCCTGTGCCACGCCTCGAGCGTCGCGGCGCTGTTCGAGGGTGTCGGGTCGGGGGCGGTGTCGACCACCTACGGGGACATCGTCAACGCCGACGTCGCGATCCTCGCCGGGACCAACACGACCGCGAACCACCCCGTCGCGTCGTCGTTCTTCAAGCAGGCGCGCCGGCGCGGCACCAAGCTCATCGTGGTCGACCCGCGGCGCGAGCGGATCGCCGACCACGCCGACATCTTCTGCCAGATCAAGCCCGGCACCGACGTCGCCTTCTACAACGGCGTGCTGCACGAGATCATCCAGTCGGGGCTCGTGGACCGGGAGTTCGTGGCCGAGCGCACGACGAACTACGGCGCGCTGGCGAAGACGGTCAAGGAGTACACGCCCGAGCGCGCCGGCCAGATTTGCGGGATCGAGCCCGATGTGATCCGGCAGGTCGCGCGCGTCTGGGGCGAGGCCGGCGCCGCGGTCGTCTACTGGGGCATGGGGATCTCGCAGCACACGACGGGCACCGACAACGCCCGCTGCCTGATCGCGCTCTGCTCGATCACCGGCAACGTCGGGCGCGTCGGCACCGGGCTGCACCCGCTGCGCGGTCAGAACAACGTGCAGGGGGCGTCCGACGCCGGGCTGATCCCGATGATGTACCCCGACTACCAGCTGGTCAACGGGCCGGGCGTGCGGGAGCTGTTCGAGGCCAAGTGGGAGCGCGAGCTCGACCCCGAGCCGGGCTTGACCGTCACGGAGATCATCCACTCCATCCTCCACGGCGGGGTGCGGGGCATGTACATGATGGGCGAGAACCCGTTCCTCTCGGACCCGAACACCAACAAGGTACGCAAGGCGCTCTCGCAGCTCGAGTTCCTCGTGGTGCAGGACATCTTCCTCACCGAGACGGCGGAGTTCGCGGATGTGATCTTCCCCGCGACCTCCTACATGGAGAAGGAGGGCACCTACACGAACACCGATCGCCGCGTGCAGATCGGGCGCAAGGTGCTCGACGCGCCGGGCGAGGCCCGCCTCGACTGGCAGATCATCCAGGACATGTCGAACCGCATCGGCCTGGAGATGAACTACGAGTCGCCGCGCGAGATCTTCGAGGAGCTCGTGTCGGTGATGCCGAACTACGCCGGGCTGTCCTACGACAACCTGGGCGAGACCGGCAAGCTCTATCCCAACTCGGATCCGTTCAACTCGGACGGCACGGTCGTGTTGTTCGAGGAGCGCTTCGGCACCGACGACGGGAAGGCGCACCTGGTGCCGGCGGAGTGGCTTCCGGCCCGGGAGCTGCCCGACGAGGAGTACCCCTTCATCCTCAACACGGGCCGGCTGCTCGAGCACTGGCACACCGGCACGATGACGCGGCGCTCGTACGCGCTGGATGCGATCCAGCCCGAGGCGCACGTGTTCCTCAACCCGGGCGACGCGGCCGAGATGGGGGTCGTCGACGGTGACTTCGTGCGCGTCACGTCGCGCCGTGGGACGATCGACCTGCGGGCACGGCTGTCGCACCGGGACACGCCCGGGACGTGCTTCATCCCGTTCCACTTCCGCGAGGCGTCGGCCAACCTGCTGACCACGGACGAGATCGACCCCACCGGGAAGATCCCGGAGTTCAAGTTCTGCGCCGTGAAGGTGGAGCGCACGGGCGGGATCGACGGCGGCCAGTCGCCGGAGCACGAGTCCGCGACGGCGAGCGAGGGGGCGTGATGAGCACCGGCAACGGCCACGTCGGCAACGGGCACGTGGGCATGCGCGTCCAGGTGCGCATCCCCGGCACGGAGGCGCGCGACGGGAAGTTCCCCGGGCCGAGTCTGATCCCGGCCCTGACGGCGATCCAGCGCGAGCACGGCTGGCTCCCGCGCGAGGCGCTCGAGCAGCTCGCGCGCGACGTGAAGCGCCCGCTCTACGAGATCGAGGGGGTCGTCTCGTTCTACCCCCACTTCCGGCGCGAGCCGGCGGCGAAGATCGAGCTGCACGTGTGTCACGACCTCTCGTGCTGGTTGCACGGCTCCGACGAGCGGATCGCCGAGATCAAGGCCCGCTACGGCGAGGACACCGAGGTCGAGGTGCACGAGGTGTCCTGCCTCGGGCGCTGCGACATCGCGCCCGCGGCGGCCGTCGACGAGCGCCCGGTCCCGATCTCCGAGGTCGACGGCCTGGTCCAGGCGGCGCGCGACGCG
The DNA here is from genome assembly GCA_035645355.1 of Solirubrobacteraceae bacterium. Taxonomy (GTDB): domain Bacteria; phylum Actinomycetota; class Thermoleophilia; order Solirubrobacterales; family Solirubrobacteraceae; genus DASQMT01. The sequence continues at coordinate 6,739 of DASQMT010000303.1, forward strand.
GCGCCCGAGGCCGCGGAGGCGCAGCGCGGGGAAGGGCCGCGGCCGAACGATCCCTACGCGCCCGGCGAGGAGCGCTACCGCGTCCTGCGACACGCGCTCGCCGGCGAGCTGGCCGCGCCGGAGATCATCGCCGCGCTCAAGGACTCAGGCCTGCGCGGGATGGGCGGCGCCGGCTTCCCGACGGGACAGAAGTGGGAGCTCGTGGCGGCGCAGACCGGCCTGCCGAAGTACGCGATCTGCAACGCCGACGAATCCGAGCCGGGCTCGTTCAAGGACCGCCAGGTGCTTGCGGAGCAGCCGCACCTGGTGCTCGAGGGGCTGATGCTCGGAATGGTGGTGACCGGCGCCGAGGAGGGCTGGATCTTCATCCGCCACGAGTACGGCCTCGAGGAGGCGGTGCTGCGCGAGGAACTGGCGTCGCTGCGGGCCGCGGGCATGCTGGGCGAGGACGTGCTCGGCTCCGGGCGGCGCCTCGAGGTCAACATCTTCACCTCGCCCGGGGGCTACATCCTCGGCGAGGAGTCGGCGCTCATCGAGTGCATGGAGGGTCACCGCGGCGAGCCGCGCAACAAGCCGCCGTTCCCCGGCATCTACGGGCTCTGGGGGCAGCCGACGCTGATGAACTCGGTGGAGACCTTCGCCGACGTGCCCGTGATCGTCGAGCGTGGCGCGGAGTGGTGGAAGGAGCAGGGCGTCAACGGAGGCACGGGGCTGAAGTTCTTCGCGGTCTCCGGGCATGTCGAGCGCCCTGGCGTCTACTGCCTGCCGATGGGCACCACGCTGGGCGACCTGCTGTCGGAGGCGGGGGGCGTGCAGGGAGGCGCGCAGCTGCTGGCGATCCAGCCCGGTGGCGCCTCGTCGAACTTCCTCGGCGCCGACCGGCTCGACGTCCCGCTCGACTTCCAGCCGATGGCCGACGCGGGCTCGATGCTGGGCGCCGGCGCGGTGGTGGTGGTGGCCGAGGGCACCGACCTGCTCGCGGCCTCCACGAACGTGCTGCGCTTCTTCCGCAACGAGTCCTGCGGCAAGTGCGTCCCCTGCCGTGTGGGCTCGCACAAGGCGCTGTTGCTGCTCGACGACGTGCTCGCGAAGGGAGTGGGCATCGAGCCGATCGAGGACGAGGTGCTGCAACTCGAGGAGACGCTGCGGCTGACCTCGATCTGCGGCCTCGGTCAGGTGGCCCTCGGGCCGGTGATCAGCGTGCTCCGCCTGCAGACGCAAGGGCAGGAAGGCGAGCAGGCCAAGGAGGTCGGCCGGACGCGCACAGAAGGTGTGTGAACGATCGTCACACGCAGGCGGGGCGGTAGGCTGGGCCAGCTACAGTTAGTTGCGTAAACACGCAACTAAGGAAGCTGACATGCTCAAGAAGGCAATCGAAGTCGTAACTCGCATCAAGAGCCGGAACCGCTCGCTGACGCGCAGGCACATGTTCTAGGCGACTGTCGGCGGGGGCAAAGGAGCGAGCCGTATGCTGCCCTTCCGGCCCCCGCCGGCCGCTTGTCTACTGCGTCTCCCCGCGGCGTTCTTGCTGGTAGCGGATGACCGACCAGACTGCTCCGGCGATCGCCAGAGCAAGGAATCCGAGCCGTACCAGAAGCGGGCTCTCGCTGGCCGCGATCGCGCCGCTCAGGAACAGCAGGCTGCTGAGAGCCAGCACCAGCTTTACGAGAGGGTTCACAGCTGGTTTCGCCGAGCGGGGTTCAGCCCTGACCCGTGAAGCCCTGGTCGCTGTACCCGAGCCCCCACTCACCGAGCTGCTGAGCGACCACCGAGTCGGGGTAGCGGAAAGCGGTCAGGTCGTCGGCCGTGAGGATGCCTACGGGGCGCCCGTCGGTGTCGACCACGAAGAGCCGCCGGACGGCGCGCTCCTTCATCCGCTGCTCGGCCTCGTCGACGGTGGCTTCGGCGGCGACGACCACCACGTCGCGGGTCGCGATCTCGCCAGCGGCGATCGGGCGCGGGTCGCGATCGTAGGCGATCGTCCGGATCACGATGTCGCGGTCGGTGAGGACCGCGAACAGGCGCCCCTCGCGGACTACGCCGACCGCCCCGATCTCGCGCCGCTCCATCAGCCGCGCGCACTCGAGGACGTTGGTCTCGGCGTCCACGACCACCGGATGCGGCGTCATGAGCTGCGCGACCGTGCTCGCCGTCACTCGCTCCCCCGTTCGCTCAGGCTCATGCTCGGCTGCTACCCGGCCGCCGAGGCCCAAAAACGCGGGTGTGCGGCCATCATCAGCCGGCCGCGCGGGCACGGCGGAAACGGGCGGCCCGCGAGCGGCCTTCGAGGCTCGGATCGGGAATCAGCTCGGGCGCGAGCGGCCGGCCGTGAGCCAGCGCCGCCAGCTCCAGGTCGCGGGTCCGGACCGCCTCGACCTCGAGGCGCCCGGCGACCCGCGCCACTGTGGCGTGTGGCCCTCGCGGCGAGGCCGGAAGTCCGATCGCGACGATCCGGGCGAACTCCGCCCGCATGCCGCGCCGGTGCACCTCGATGCGGCCCGAGAGGGCGACGGCCCCGTGGACGAGAGCGAGCCGCTCGCGACCTCTCCGCCGCGGCAAGGCGAACAGCGCGTAGATGCCGCAGACGCACGTCGGATCTGGCGCGGGGCCGGCGTGCGGCGTCGCACCCCGCCAGAGCCCGCGCGCCCCACGGCAACTGGGCAGGCACTCGGCTTGCATCGCCGGGCTGCGCCATGGCGTCCGCGCCAGCGGTGACAGGATCTCCTCGCCGATCAGGACCCATTCGCGGAAGCCGATGACGGGCTCGAGCACACCGGGGGCTGCGGGAGCGCCGGCACCCGCGTGGATCACTGCTCTGGCCCGGGATCGGAAAGCACGGCCGGTGCGCGCATCGCGCCACATGGTAGAGCCGGCCGCGTCACAATCCCAGCATGGAACCCAATGTCGAGAAGGTGCTCACGAGCTACCACACATGGGCGATCGTGGGCTGCTCTCCGAATCCGGAGCGCGACAGCAACCAGATCGCGGCGGTGCTGCAGCAGGAGGGCTACGAGGTGATCCCGGTCAATCCGCAGGCGGAGGAGATCCTCGGCGAGCGGTGCTATCCGGATCTGCAGTCGATCCCGGCCGACGCCGGTGTGGAGGTCGTCAACATGTTCCGCCGCTCCGAGGACGCCGGCGTCCACGTCGACGAGGCGATCGAGATGGGTGCGAAGGCGGTCTGGCTCCCCCGCGGGGTGATCGACGAGGACGCCGCGGAGCGCGCCCGCGCGGCCGGGCTCGACGTGGTCATGGACCGCTCGCCGCGAACGGAGCTCAAGCGCATGCGCGCCGAGCAGGGCTGAGGACGCCAGCAGCGGGCGGGCCGCGGAGCGCGTCCGTCTTCAGGACTGGTCAGGAGCCGCGGCGCCGTCGGACCCCGCATGCTCACCTGCGGCCTCCAGCGACTCGCGCTCTGTCTCGGTCAGCGGGCGCGCGCGCCGGCTCTCCTCGTCCCAGGCGACGAGCACCGCGCGGCCCTCGACCGCGACTGTGCCGTCCGCGAGCAGAAGCCGGTGCAGGAGCTCGACGCTCGAGCGCCCGAGCCGGCCCGCGCGGCACTCGCCGGTGAGCCGGCGGTCCTCGATGCGCACCTCGTGCCGATAGTCCAGCTCGACGCGCGCCAGCACGTACCCGGTGAACGGCAGGTCGGGGAGTGCGCGGCTGAAGAAGGCCGCGCGCAGCTCCTCCAGCAGCTCGTGGTAGACCGCCTGGTTGACGTGTCCCAGCGCATCGATGTCGCGGTGCCGGAGCGCCACGTCGACGCGCACGCACCCGGGCTCGTTGCTCGTGATCGGGGGGTCTGCTTCCGGCACGTTGGCCCGCAGTCTATTCGCGGGCTCCACACCGCCCTTGTATGCAAGTATTCAAGGGTGGACCGACTGGAGCGATCAGTGCTGCGCGAGCACTCGACGACGTCCGCGCGGGTGCAGGCGTACGCGGCTCTGCGCCAGGCGATCGTACGTGCGGAGCTCGAGCCCGGCCGGCAGCTGTCCGAGAACGAGCTCGCGGCGCGGCTCGGCGTCAGCCGTACGCCGATCCGCGAGGCGCTCGTGCGCCTGCGCGACGAGCGCCTGGTCGAGATCGTGCCGCAGCTGGGCACGTTCGTCACCCGCATCTCGACGCCCGCTGTCGCCGACGCCCAGTTCATCCGCGAGGCGCTCGAGTGCGCGTGCGTTCGGCGGGCCGCCGAGCTTGCGACGGAGGACGACATCGCCGCACTGGAGGACATCCTGCGCGCCCAGGACCGGGCGCGCGAAAGCGACGACTTCGACGCCTTCTACGTGCTCGACGACGCGTTCCACCAAGCGCTCTGCGACCTCTCCGAGCACCGTGCCGTCTGGCCCGTGAGCCAGCGCGCGCGCGGCCACCTGAACCGGGTCCGCAGGTTGAGCATGCCCGTGCCCAGCTATCTCGCCGTGATGATCGACCAGCACCGATGCGTGCTCTCGGCCGTCGCCGACAACGACGCGGACGGCGCCGAGGCGCTGCTGCGCGACCATCTACGCAACGTCCTGCAGGAGGTGCCGCGCATCCGCGCGCAGCACCCCGGTTTCTTCGAAGAGGGTTGAGGACCATGGCCATCGCACCCGCAAAGACCGACCTGCTCGAGCTGTACGAGCAGATGCTGCTGATCCGGGTCTTCGAGACCGAGGCCGAGCGCCAGTACAAGGCGGCCAGGATCGGCGGCTACTGCCATCTCTCCTCGGGCCAGGAGGCGACCTGCGTCGGCGTGATCGAGGCGATGCAGGAGGAGGACCTGCTCGTCACGGGCTACCGCTCGCACGGCTTCGCGCTGGCCCGCGGGACGTCGCCGGAGGCGGTCATGGCCGAGCTGTTCGGCAAGAAGGACGGCTGCGCCCACGGTCGCGGCGGCTCGATGCACCTGCTCGACACCGAGCGTGGCTACTACGGCGGCTGGGGAATCGTGGGCGGCCAGCTTCCACTCGCCACCGGCCTCGCGCTTGCGCTCGTACGCCAGGGCAAGCGGCAGGCCGTCGTGTGCGAGCTCGGCGACGGCGCGGTGAACATGGGCGCCTGGCACGAGTCGCTCAACCTCGCCGCTCTATGGAAGCTGCCGGTCGTCTTCCTCGTCGTCAACAACAGGTATGGCATGGGCACCGCCGTCAAGCGCGCATCTGCCGAGCCGGAGCTGTACAAGCGCGCGAGCGCATATCGGATGCACGGCGAGGCGGTCGAGGGCGACGAGCTCGAGGCCGTGATCGCCGCCACGGCGCGGCTGCTCGACCGCGCGCGCGAGGAGCGTGAGCCGGCGGTGCTCGAGGCGAACACATACCGCTACCGCGGCCACTCTGTCGCGGACGCCGGGCTCGCCTACCGGACCAGGGAGGAGATCGCCGAGCACCAGGAGCGCGACCCGCTGCTGCGCGTCGCGGCCCGGCTGCGCGACGCCGGCGCCTCCACCGATGCGCTGCGCGAGATCGACCAGCGCGTCGAGGAGCGCGTCGAGCAGGCGGTCATGTTCGCCACCGAGAGTCCCGACCCGGACGTCGACTCGCTCGCATGGGCGATGTACAGCCAGGGCTCTGACGAGCAGTTCGAGCGCATGCGCCCGGGCAGCCCGTTCGGCGAGCAGGAGCTCGTCTTCGACGGAGGGCTGGGCAAGTGAGCGCCGCGACCGAGCACCGGCAGCAGGACGCGCCGGCGACCGGGACCGAGCGGATGACCTACCGCGAGGCGCTGCGGCTGGCGCTGCGCGAGGAGCTGACCCGCGACGAGCGCGTCTTCATCATGGGCGAGGAGGTCGGCGTCTTCGAGGGCTCCTACAAGGTGACGGCCGGGCTGATGGCCGAGTTCGGCGCCGATCGGGTGCGCGACACGCCGATCTCCGAGGAGGGCTTCGTCGGCGCCGGCGTCGGCGCCGCGATGCTCGGCGAGCGCCCGGTGGTCGAGATCATGACGCTCAACTTCCTGCTCGTCGCGATGGACCAGGTGATCAACCACGCCGCCAAGATCGGCGCCATGTTCGGCGGCGAGGTGCGCTGTCCGCTGGTGATCCGGACCCCGAACGGGGCGGGCAACCAGCTGACCGCCCAGCACTCGCAGTCATTCGACGGCTGGTTCGCCGGCACGCCCGGCCTGAAGGTGGTGACACCGGCCAATCCGGCCGACGCGAAGGGGCTGCTGAAGGCGGCGATTCGCGACGACGATCCCGTGCTGGTGATCGAGAACCTGCCGATCTACAAGGAGAAGGGCGACGTCCCGCTCGACCCGGAGCACGTCGTCCCGATCGGGCGCGCGGCAGTCGCGCGCGAGGGCTCCGACATCACGATCGTGTCGCATTCCTTCGCGACGGTGCGCGCGCTGCACGTCGCCGAGAAGCTGGCCTCGGAGAAAGGCATCGAGGCCGAGGTCGTCGATCTGCGCTCGCTGCGGCCGCTCGACGTCGAGACGGTCGCGCAGTCGGTGGCGAAGACGAACCGCGCGCTCTGCGTCGAGGAGGGCTGGCCTTCCTACGGGGTGACCGCCGAGCTCGCCGCCCGGATCTCGAAGGCGTGCTTCGATGACCTCGACGCGCCCGTCGAGCGTGTCGGGATGGCGGAGGTGCCGCTTCCATATGCCAAGAACCTCGAGTCCGCCGCGATGCCGACCGAGGACCGCATCGCCAACGCAGTGCTCAGCGTGCTGAGCTGACGCGCGGCGCTCAGCCGCGCAGGCCCTGCTCCCAGCGACGCGGCGCCTGGGACGACGGCGCCGGGGCATCCTCGAGGCTCAGCTGCTCGTCGACTGCCAGCAGCCGGAGCAGCTCGTTGAGCTTCTCGGCCTCCGGGACGGAGGCGGGCACGTGGGTGGCGACGATCCGCGCGGGCTGCGGCCGGTAGGGCGCCACGACGTCCGCACGGCGGGGGGCGACGGGCGACGGCTTGAGCAGCTCGGGCGTCAGCACGACCGGATCGACCGGGAGCATCGCTCGCGGCGTCTCGCCGGTGTCCACGTCGACCGTGCGCGCGCGGACCTCGGCGAGCACCCGGTCGCGCTCCTCGGAGGACGGAAGCTGCTCGAGTCGCGCGACCAGGTCCCGCAGCCGCTGGACGCGACTCCCGCCGACGCTCGTGTGATCGCTGCTCATTAATCTCCAACGTAGCGTCGGCGGACGCGGCACGCCAGGCGAACATGCGTCCAGGACCGCGCCAAGGGGTAAACCCCCTGGAACATCATCCCTCTCGCGTGAGGAGCAGCAGATGGGCACCGACGACCGACCGCCTCAGTCCGGCGACCGCGCCACCGGCGTGGACGAGCAGGTAGCGGGCACCGACGACGAGGGCCGCCGGGCGGCCGCCGCTTCGCCGCGGATCGCCGACGACGCCGAGCGGGGCCAGACCCAGACCCCGGCGCTGCCCGACGATGTCGGCGTACCAGAGGACGAGGAGATGGGCCGCGACTCGAGCGGCTGACGCGTCAGGCGGGCTTGGCCGTCATGGCCCAGATCGCGACGACGTAGGCGACCAACAGCACGGCGGCGAGCGCCACCACTGCGCGGCCGGGCCCGCCGCTG
>DASQMT010000304.1:0-6886 GCA_035645355.1 Solirubrobacteraceae bacterium
GACGCTTTCGCGACGGGCACGCGCATGGTCGTCGGCCTCGACCCCGCCCTGATCCCGGAGGGCGAGGCCGACAGCGCGCGCGCGGTCGAGGAGCTGCTGGCCGCCGGGGCGCCCGGCCGCAGCCTCACGGTACCCGCGGACCCGCGTCGCCGCCACCTGCGCCCCGGCGAGCTGATCGCCCGCCTGGCCGGGCGCGACGCTGCCCCCGCCGCGCTGCGCGCCGCCGCGGGCGCGGCCACGCTGGACTACCGGATCGACGCGGGCGCCGTACGCGCGCTGGTGCTCGACACCGTCGACCGCCGCGGCGGTTCGCGCGGCGTGCTGCGCGCGGGCCAGCTGGGGTGGCTGCGCTCCGAGCTGCTCGCCGCCGGCGGGCGGCCGCTGCTCGTGTTCAGCCACAACCCGCTCGACAACACCCGCGGCGGCGACGCCGCGCTCGCGGCACTCGACGCGACGCCCGGTGTCCTCGCCGTGGTCGCCGGCAACTCGCACCGCAACCGCATCCGGCCGCGCTCGACCGCCGGCGGAGGTTTCTGGCAGATCAGCACGTCCTCGCTGGCCGACCACCCGCAGCAGGCGCGCGCGCTGCGCGTCCGCCGGACGCCATCAGGCTTCGCGCTCGACACCTGGATGCTCGACCACGACGGCCGCGGGCTTGCCGGAGCGGCGCGCGAGCTCGCGTTCCTGGACGCGCAGGGTGGCCGGCCCCAGGGCTTCGCCGGCGCGCGGGCCGACCGCAACGCGCGGCTGTTCGTAGCCGCGCGTTGAGGTCTTGCCGCCTACGCGACCGACGGGGCGACGGCGGCGTCGCCGCGCTGCGCCGCCTCCGCGTGGCCGCGGCTCTCCTTGCTCGAGATCAGCGTCGCGGCGAGGATCGCGCCGACGACAGCGAACCCGGCGCCGACGATGAAGGCGAGCTGGAAGCCCTCCGTCAGCGCGCTGGGAAGCGCGGCCTGCGCCCCGTTGGCGGCCTCCATCAGCTCGTCGGTGCGCGAGTTGGCGATCGACGCCAGGATCGCGAGCCCGAGCGCGCCGCCGATCTGCTGCGAGGTGTTGATGAGCCCCGACGCGAGGCCTGTCTCGTGCGGCTCGACACCGGTGACCGCGGCGATCGTCATCGGCACGAAGGCGAAGCCGAGCCCGACCGCTGCCACGAGCGACGGGAACAGGATGTCGGAGACGTAGCCGCCGCCGACGTCGACCTGCGCGAACCAGACGAGCCCGATCGCGGTCAGCACCAGGCCTGAGACGAGGATCGGCTTGAAGCCGAATCGCGTCACGAGCGCGGACGCGATCCCGGCGGACACGATGATCCCACCCGCCAGCGGCAGATAGGCGAGCCCGGCGTCGAGCGCGTCGTAGCCGAGCACGATCTGCATGTAGAGCGACACGAAGAAGAACATCGAGAACAGCGCCATGGCGACCAGCAGCCCGACGATGTTGGTGGCCGTGATCGTGCGCCGGCGGAAGATCCCGAACGGCACCAGCGGCGCCTTCGAGCGCAGCTCCACCACGGCGAACGCCGCGAGCAGCGCGATCGCGATCGCGCCCAGCAGGAGCGTCTGGCCGGAGGTCCAGCCGGCGTCGTTGGCGTCGACGAGCGTGTAGACCAGCAGCGACAGGCCGGCGGTCACCGACACCGCGCCGGCGATGTCGAAGTTCCGCGCGCCGGCGTTGCGGCTCTCGGGCAGCAGGCGCGTGGCCGCGATCGCGGCGACGATGCCGATCGGCACGTTGACGAACAGGACCCACTCCCAGCCCGCGTACTCGGTCAGCACGCCGCCGAGCAGCACGCCGGCCGCGCCGCCGGATCCGGCGACCGCGCCCCAGACCCCGAGCGCCTTGTTGCGCTCGGCGCCCTCGGCGAAGATCACGGTGATCAGCGAGAGCGCCGCCGGGGAGAGCAGCGCGGCGCCAAGGCCCTGCACGGCGCGCGCCGCGACGAGCGTGCCCGGCGAGGTCGCGAGCCCACCGGCGAGCGACGCGAGCGCGAACAGCACCAGGCCCGCGACGAACAGACGACGACGGCCGAGCAGGTCGGCCATCCGCCCGCCGAGCAGGAGAAAGCCGCCGAAGAACAGGGTGTAGGAGTTGACGACCCAGGACAGGTCGTCCTGGGAGAACGCGAGCTCGCGGCCGATCGACGGCAGTGCGACGTTCACGATCGACGCATCAAGCACGACCACGAATTGGGCCAGCGCCAGCAGCGCCAGCGCCAGGTACTTCTTGTTCTGCGGAAGCTGCTGTGGGGACATCTGGAGAGACTCCTGGGGAGGGAAGCTTGGGGACGAAACGGAATCTGAGCTCCGGTTTCGTTCTAGCACCATACGGAGCTATGACTCCGCTTGCAAGTGGGGCTATCCTCACCATGTGAGCACCGCCCCGCTGTCCGTCGTCCCCGTCGCGGGGAAGCCGCTCCGGGCCGACGCGCGCCGCAACCGCGAGCGCATCCTCAAGGCCGCCCGGGCGGTGTTCGCAGATCACGGGATGCACTCCCAGATCGACGATGTCGCGCGCCGCGCGAAGGTCGGCGTGGGGACCGTCTACCGCCACTTCCCCACGAAGGAGGCGCTCGTCGATGCGCTCGTACGCGAGCGCTTCGAGGAGATCGCCGGCTACGCCCGCGAGGCGCTCGAGCGCGCGGACGCCTGGGAGGGGTTCTGCGAGCTGATCTGGCGCGCGGCCGAGCGCAACGCGGCCGACCTCGCCTTCTGCGAGACGCTCGCCTCGACCGACCAGAGCCGCGTCGTCGAGGAGGTCGGCCTCGCGCGGTCCACCAACGAGCTCGTGCGGCGCGCGATCGCGCAGGGCCGGATGCGGGCGGACGTGACCGAGGATGACGTGCCGATGCTGATGTGCGGCGCGGGCTCGGTGATGCGGACGAACCCGGCGTCGGATGCCTGGCGGCGCTACCTCACGCTGATGCTGGACGGGCTGCGGGCATCGTAGTCTCTGCGGCCATGGCCGCAGATCAAGTCGCCGATCCCGAGGTCGAGGGTGTCGCCTGGGACCTGGAGCCGCTGCTGGCCGCGGCCGGCGCGGGCCCCGCCGGCGTCGAGACGCTGCTGGACGAGGCGCAGCGCCGTGCCGACGCGTTCGCGGGCACGTACGCCGACAAGGTCGCCGAGCTCGACGGACCGGGGCTCGCGGTGGCGATGACCGAGCTGGCCGCGCTGCAGGAGCTGGTCGGGCGCGCCGGCTCCTACGCGATGCTGCGCTTCGCGACCGCCACTGCCGACCCGGAGCGCGGGGCGCTGCTGCAGCGCGTGCAGGAACGTGGCACGCAGATCGAGACCGCGCTGATCTTCTTCGAGCTCGAGTGGGCCGCACTCGACGACGCGCGCGCGGAGGCGCTGCTTGCTGACGAGGGCCTCGCCTTCTGCCGCCATCATCTCCGCTCGGCACGGCGCTACCGTCCGCACCTGCTGTCCGAGCCCGAGGAGCGGATCCTCGCCGAGAAGGGGCTGACGAGCTCGAGCGCCTGGACGCGCCTGTTCGAGGAGCAGGCCGCCGCCATCGAGGTCGCGCTGCCGGACGCCGAGGAGAAGGTCGCGCTCGAGGTGGCGCTCGCGCGCCTGTTCTCCCCCGACCGCGAGCAGCGCCGCACGGCGGCCGAGTCGGTCACCGATGCGCTGCAGCCAGGGTTGCGCGTGCGCGGCTACGTGCTCAACACGCTGCTGGCGGAGAAGATGGTCGACGACCGGCTGCGCTCCTACCCGCATTGGCTGGCGAGCCGCAACCTCGCAAACGAGGCGTCCGACGAGTCGGTGGCGGCGCTGATCGAGGCGGTCAGGGGCCGCTACGAGCTGCCGCGGCGCTGGTACCGGCTCAAGGCGCAGCTGCTCGGCCTGGAGCGGCTCGCGGACTACGACCGGATGGCCTCCGTCACCGACGAGGACGAGTCGATCCCGTGGGCGACCGCGAAGCAGATGGTGCTGGACGCGTTCGGCGACTTCGCGCCAGAGCTCGCTGACACCGCGCGCGCGTTCTTCGACGACCGGCGCATCGATGCGCCCGTGCGACCGGGCAAGCGCGGCGGCGCCTTCTGCTCCTACACGGTGCCGAGCGCCGCGCCGTACGTGCTGCTCAACTACACCTCGCGCCGCCGCGACGTGCTCACGCTGGCGCACGAGCTCGGCCACGGGGTGCATGCCGCGCTTGCGCGCCACCAGGGCGTGTTCCACTTCGCGACCCCGCTGACGCTGGCCGAGACGGCGAGCGTGTTCGGTGAGACGCTGGTGTTCGGCCGCCTGCTCGAGGCGGCGCCCACGCCGGCCTCGCGGCTGGGTCTGCTGGCCGAGAGCATCGAGGGCTCGATCGCGACCGTCTTCCGCCAGGTCGCGATGAACCGCTTCGAGCATCTCGCCCATACGGCGCGGCGCGAGCAGGGGGAGCTGTCGCTCGACCGCATCGGCGAGCTCTGGGCCGGGTCGCAGGAGGAGCTGCTCGGCGACGCGGTCGAGGTGACGCCGGGCTACCGCAGCTGGTGGTCCTACGTCCCGCACTTCATCAACACCCCCGGCTATGTGTACGCGTATGCGTACGGGCAGCTGCTCGCGCTGGCGGTCTACGGGCGCTACGACGAGGTCGGCCCCGAGTTCGCGCCGGCCTACCTGGAGCTGCTGTCGGCCGGCGGCTCGATGCCGCCCGAGGAGCTCGGCCGGATCGTCGGCATCGACCTGGCCGACCCGGGCTTCTGGGACCGCGGGCTGGACCTCGTCGAGCGTCAGCTCGAGGCCGCCGAGGCGGCCGCGCGGGAGACAGGCCGGGTCTAGGCCCGGACGGCGCCGCGTGGAGCCGCTGCTGCTCGGCCTCGACCTGGGGACGACCTCGTGCAAGGCCGCCGTCGTCACCCTCGACGGCCGCGAGCTGGCCCACGGCCGGGCGCCCGTGCCCTGGCAACGCGTCCCGACGGGCGCCGAGATCGAGCCGGAGGGCCTGCTGGACGCCGCGCTCGCGGCGGCGCGCGAGGCGCTCGCGGCGGCGCTCGACGGACCCGTCGGCGCGATCGGGGTGGCCAGCATCGCCGAGACCGGGGTGCTGCTCGACTCCCACGGCACGCCCGTCGCGCCGGCGATCGCGTGGCACGACTCGCGCGGCGGCGAGCAGGCCCGGCGGATGGCGGACGAGCTCGGCGCCGAGCGGTTCGCCGAGCGCACCGGCCTCGCTCCGCGCGCGCTCTGCTCCCTGGCGAAGTACCGCTGGCTGCGCGAGCACCACGAGCCCGCCGCGCGCGGTGCCCGCTGGCTGAGCGTCGGCGAGTGGATCGTGCACCGCCTCGGCGGCGAGGGGCTGGCCGAGCTCTCGCTTGCCTCGCGCACGGGCTGGCTCGACATCCACACCCGCGACTGGTGGCAGGAGGCGCTGGCGTGGTCGGGCGCCCCTGCCGGCCTGCTGCCCGACCCGGCGCCCGCAACGACCCCGGCCGGCCTCGCCGGCGCCGCACTGCCACGCGCACGTGGCGCGGTGCTGGCCGTCGGCGGCCACGACCACCTCAGCGCGGCGGTCGGCGCCGGCGCCACCGGCGAGGGTGACGTGCTGATCTCCTGGGGCACCGCGCAGGCGTTCATCCGCGCGGTCGCGCCGCTCGACCCCGCTGCGACCCGCGCGGCCGTGGCGGAGGAGATCAACGTCGGCTGGCATGCGGTCGAGGAGCGCCAGTGCCTGCTCGGCGCGATGCGCTCCGGCGCGGCGCTGCAGCGGGTTCTCGACCTGCTCGGCATCGGCGCGGACGGCCGGGAGGAGCTCGAGCGCGCTGCCCTGGAGGCGCCCGCGTCGGCCGGCGGTATCGAGCTCCACGGCCTCAACGACGACCGCGTCGCGCTGACGGGCATCGGCGACGGCGTCTCGCCCGCGCTGATCTGGCGCGCCGCGCTCGAGTCGACCGCGCGCGCCGCGCGTGAGATCCTCGAGCGGATGGCCGAGCTGGCCGGCCCCCAGCGGCGGATCGTGATGGCGGGCGGCTGGGCCGAGGGACCGGTCGCGCAGGCCGTGATCGCGGCGCAGCTCGGCGCGTTCGAGCTCTCGGGCGCCGTGTACATGGGCGCGCGTGGCGCAGCGCTGACCGCGGGCCGCGCGGCGGGCCTCACGGATCCGGCTTCCAGCGCCGGTCCCGCTTGACGTCGCCGCGGCGTTTCTTCGAATCGAGCCGGCGGCGCCTGCTCGCCTTCGTCGGCCGCGTCGCCGTGCGCGGCCGGCGGACCTCCAGCGCGTGCGCCAGCCGGGCCGCGAGCCGCTCGAGCGCCAGCTCGCGGTTGCGCAGCTGCGAGCGCGTGTCCTGCGCGGACGCGGTCACGCGCGGGCCCAGGCGCGCCGTCACTCGCTCCTTCTGCGCGTCGTTCAGCGCACCTGAGGCGGCGACGTCGAAGACCGCCTCGACGCGCGAGGCGGTCACGTTCGCATGCTGGCCGCCGGGACCCGACGAGCGGCTCGTGCGCAGCTCGATCTCGGTGAGCGGAAGCGATAGCCCGGGGCGGATCGGCAGCTCTTCCGGCACGCTCTGAACGAGATCACATCCACGCGCCGCGGGCAGGGTGACTCCCGGCGGCATTCGGATTAGTCTCCGCGGAGCTGATGGCGACGACGCGAGGTCATTGAGCGGTGGAGGCGTCTGCGCTGCGTGCGCCCGTACGGCTGAACCGGCTCCCGCTCGCGACCCCGCTGCTGCGCCTGCGCTCCGACGAGCAGCTCGTCGCGCTCTTCCGGGCGGGCTCGGACGAGGCGTTCGGGGTCCTCCACGACCGCTACCGCCAGCGCCTGTTCGTCTACGTGCGCCAGATGCTCTCGAGCCATTCGCGACAAGATGCCGAGGACGTGCTGCAGGACCTGTTCGTGCGCGCGTTCGCGGCGTTGCGCCGCGACAGCCGCGCCGTCAACGTGCGGGCGT
>DASQMT010000305.1:0-6399 GCA_035645355.1 Solirubrobacteraceae bacterium
GAGCCGCAGGTACGCCGACTCGCCGTCGGGGCGCCCGAGCCGCGACAGCGCGTGCAGCAGGATCCACTCGAGATCCTGCCCGAAGGCCGGCTCGTACGCCACGCAGCCCGGCTGCTCGATCCCGATCGACGGCGTGATCACGGACTGGTGGGCGCCGCCCTCGGGTCCGAGCGTAACGCCGCTCGGCGTTCCGACCAGGATCGACTGGCCGCCGGCATAGATCCCGAAGGACCACGGCTCGAGCGCGCGCGCGACGAACGGGTCGTAGATCGTTCCGACCGGTAACAGCGGCTGGCCCCAGCGCGACCAGGTCGCGCCGAGCTCCCCCAGCAGCCCGACCAGGTTGACCTCCGCGATCCCGAGCTCGATGTGGCGCCCGTGATCGGACTCGCACCAGCGCACGAGCGTGTCCGTGTCGTCGGCGAACCAGTCCGTGCGGTCGCCGAGCGACCAGATACCGGCCTTGTTGATCCAGCCGCCGAGGTTCGTCGAGGTGCCGACGTCGGGCGAGACGGTCACCACGCGCTCGGCGACGTCGGGCGCCTCGCGCTCGAGGTCGACGAAGAAGCGCCCGAACGCCTGCTGGGTGGACTCGAGCCCACGATGCTCGCGACCGAGCGCTGCCGGCACCGAGGGCGGGTGGAGCGCGAGCTGCGGCGGGTCCTCGCGCGTGAGCCTGCGCGCCGTCGCGGCGCACAGCTCCGCGGCGGCGCTGCCCTCCACGAACGGCGCCCACGGGTCGCCGGGATCGGCGCCGACCTGGGCCGCGAGCGACTCGTACTGCGGCACGGTGAGCAGTGCCGAGTGGTTTGCGGGATGCCCCTCGGTCGGCAGCGTCCAGCCCTTGATCGTGTAGGCGAACACGACGCTCGGCCGGTCGCGCACGGCGGCAGCCTGGCGGTAGCCGTCGATCAGCGCGCCGAGGTCGTGCCCGCCGAGGTCGCGGAAGGTCGCGAGCAGCGCCCTGTCATCGAGGTCGCCCGTGTCGACCTCGAGCCGCTCGCGCAGCTCACCCGCCGGCGCCCGCAGCAGCCGCTGGTACTCCTCGTTGGGCATCAGGTCGATGCGGCGGCGCAGGTCCGGGCGGGCGGCGAGCAGCGGCCCGTACTTGACCATCACGCAGTGCCACCCGGCCGCCTCGAACATCGCCTGCAGGCGCCCGGCGGCGATGTCCGGAACGACGCGGTCGAGCGACTGGCGGTTGAGGTCGACGACCCACATCACCTCGCCGAGCCGCGCGACCATCGGATCGGCGATCGCCTCCCAGCAGGCACCCTCGTCGAGCTCCGCGTCGCCGATCAGCGCGATCTGGCGCCCGCCCGGGGGCACGTCGAAGTGCCCGGCGACGTAGCGGTGCGCGATCGCACCCCAGACGGGCGCCGTCGCCCCGAGCCCCACCGATCCGGTCGAGTAGTCCACGGGGTCCGGGTCCTTGGTGCGCGACGGGTAGGACTGCAGCCCACCGAACTGGCGCAGCGTCGTCATGTAGGAGCGGTCGAGCCGGCCGAGCAGGTAGTTGAGCGCATGCAGCACCGGCGAGGCATGCGGCTTGACGCTCACGCGATCGGGCGCTTCGAGGAAGCCGAACCAGAGCGCCGTCATCAGCGACACCATCGACGCGCTCGACGCCTGGTGGCCGCCGACCTTCACCCCAGACGGGTTCGGCCGCACGCGGTTTGCGTGGTGGACGATCGACGCCGCCAGCCACAGCACACGCCGCTGCACCTCGTCGAGGACCCCGAGGTCGAGCTCCGGCTGCGACGCGGTCGGCGTGGCCACTGCACGCAGCGTAACCGGGACGCGGGTGCGACCATTGCGCTCGATGGACGAGCGCGTGCGCATCGACAAGTGGCTCTGGGCGGCGCGCCTGGTCAAGACGCGGGCGCTCGCCGTCGACGCGCTCAAGGGCGGGCGCGTACAGGTCAACGGCGAGCGCGCGAAGCCGAGCCGTGAGATCCACCCCGGCGACCGGATCGAGTTCGCCAGCGGCCGGCTGCGGCTCTCGCTCGTAGTCCGCGCGACGTCCTCGCGGCGCGGCCCGGCGAGCGCCGCGGCGCTGCTCTACGACGAGACCGCCGAGAGCCGGGAAGCGCGCGAGCGGCTCGCCGCCGAACACCGGATCGAGCGCGCGGCCGGCCTGCGCGAGGGCGGCCGGCCGACGAAGCGCGACCGCCGCCGGCTCGACGCCGCCCGTCAACCTAAAGGGGGACAGTCCCCCTTTATGTAAAGGGGGACTGTCCCCCTTTAGCGCGTCCAGTCCGGGTACGCGGCGTCCTCGACGAGCACCTTCGGCTCGCCGTCGCCGTCGTAGGGCAGGCTCAGCACGTCGTGCGCGGCGCTCGGGTCGCCGCCGCCGCTGTGGGCGAGGATCCGCCGGCCGTTCGCCGAGATGTCGAAGCCGACGATTCCGGTCTCGAAGTCCGTCGAGAGCGCGCGCGTCCTGCCACTGCCCGCCGCGACCGTGAAGCCGACCTGCGTGTCCTGGCCCGCGAACACGGCCAGCAGGCGCCGCCCGTCGGCTGACAGCTCCAGCGGCACGAGCCCGTTCGCCAGCGGCGGGATCTTGAGCGCGGTGAGCCGCCGCAGCGCGCCGTCGGCCACCGGCTCGACCGCCCACAGGTTGAAGGACGGAGTGTCGCCTGCGCGCCGCCGGAAGCGGTCGAAGATGACCTCGCGCGCGCCCCAGACCGGATTCATCGCACGCCCGATGTCGGTGATCCGCTCGAGCCTGCGGCCGCCCAGCGCGGGGCCGGTGAAGAGGTCGCTAGGCGCCTGGAACCTGCTCTTCGTCGCCCTGCCGACCACGATGCGCTCGGAGTCAGGCGAGAACGAGTAGCCGCGGATCTCGCCTTCGGCGGCCACGCGTACCCTGCCGGAGGCGACGTCGTAGACGCGCACGCGCTTGCCGCCCGCGATCGCGCCCAGCTTGCTCGAGTCCGGCGAGAAGCGCAGCGAGGCGATCGAGCGCGAGCGCATCACGAGCCGCTGTGACCCCGACTCGAGCTTGAGCAACACGACCCCGTCGAGCTCGGACTCGCCTGACGGGATCGTGACGAAGGCGACCCAGCGACCGTCGGGCGAGATCGTCGGCGCACGGCCGATTCCGAGCCGGCGCGGGTCTTTGCCCTTGGTGGAGGCGAGGTAGATGACCGGCTCGGCGCCGCCCGCGTTCTTGACGTAGACGAGCTTCGCCTGCGCGGGCGCCGCGCACAGTGCGAGGGCCAGCAGGGCAGCGAGCATCGCGGTCGTGCGCATGGGCATCACAACACCCGCGGTGGCGAAAGGTTCCGCGCGGCATCCCGCACCGGCTCCGCTGCGCCCGACCGCGCCGAACGCTGCGCCGCCGCCCAGAGCTCGTGGCCGGCGAGCGCCTCCGCGGGCGTGACGCAGCCGAGCCGGTCACCGAGCTCGCCCGCGCGCTCGGCCAGGAACGCCGCCCACATCTGCAGGATCGCGTCGGAGAACCCGAACTCGAAGATCGGGCCCGTGACCGTCGCGAACGCGGACTGGCTGCCGGTCTCGAGCCGCTCCCAGAGCTGGCGTCCGTCGCGCACCGCGAACCGGTGCACGGCCTTCGGGCTCGCGGTCGAGAAGTCGACGCCGCCGTCCATGCCGAGCGCCCGCAGGCGCCAGGTGTTGGTCTCCCCCGGCGCGATCCGCTTCGTCTCCAGGGTGAGCGGAAAGCCGCCCGAGTCGACGTGCAGCGTCGCGTTGTCCCACGTGTCGCACGGAACCATCGCCCCGTCAGGCCCAGGGCGCTCCTTGACGATGTCCTGCAGCACCGCGTAGACGCTGCGCGGCCGCCAGCCGAGCCTCAGCGGCAGGTGCACCACGTGCATGCCGAGGTCGCCCATCACGCCGATCTCGCCGCAGAAGCGCGATTGGCGCTTCCAGTTGATCGGCTTGCCGCGGTCGAGATCGCTCGAGTGCAGGAAGGAGTGCTGCGCCTCGATCGGCTCACCGAGCGCCCCGGAGCGGATCTCGTGGTAGGCGAGCTGGGCGCCCGGGAAATAGGGCATCTCGCTCGAGCAGCGCGCGAACACGCCCGGATTCTCGTCCAGCGCGCTCACGATCCGCCGCGCCCCGGCAACGTCGATCCCGAACGGCTTCTCTCCCAGAAAGTCCTTGCCGGCCGCGATCGTGTCGAGGTAGAGCTGCTCGTGCAGGTGGTGCGGCACGGCGAGGTAGAGCACGTCCAGCGCGGGGTCCTCGAGCAGCCGGCGGCGGTCGCCGGTGAGCGTGCGCACCGTCGGGATGCGCTCGAACCAGGCGAGCGCTTTGGCACTCGGGTCGCAGACCGCCTCCAGGCGAGGTTGCACGGGATGTTCCCAGAGGGCCGCCCAGCGGCCGATCGCCGCGGCGAGCTCGCGTCCCATCAGGCCGCCGCCGACGATCCCGATGCGAACGTCCGTCATCGCGCGGCGAGCCTCTCCAGCGCCTGCTCGGGCGTTGCGTCCTCGTGCACCACCGCCATCAGCGCGCGGGTCATGCCGGCGGGATCGTCATGCTGGATCACGTTGCGGCCGTAGACGATCCCGGCGGCGCCCTGCTCGAGCACCGCGTGCGTGCGCTCGAGGATCTCGCGATCGCTGACGCGGCCGCCGCCGCGCACGAGCAGCGGCACGCGCGCGACCGTGACGACGCGGCGGTAGTCGGCGAGATCGGTCGTCGGGTCGGCCTTGATCACGTCGGCGCCCAGCTCGACCGCCTGCCGGGCCAGGCCGCAGATGCGGTCCACGTCGCCGCTGGAGTCGTAGCCGCCACTGCCGGCGTCGAACGCGAGCGGCTCGACCATCAGCGGCATCGCGGCGCGGTCGCAGGCCGCGCGCAGGCGGCCGATCGCCTCGACGCAGTCGCGGCGCAGGTTCGGCCGCCCGGGGACGTCGAGCAGGTTGATCACGACGCAGGCGGCATCGAGCCGCACAGCGTGCCCGACCGGATCATCGATCATCACGGTCCAGGCCTCGTCGGGCGGCTCAGGCCCGTAGATGTTCGGCGTGTCGGTGCGGAGCACGAGCGCCGGCTTGTCGCGCCCCGGTCGCCGCTGCAGCAGGTCGGCCTGGCCGACCGAGAGCTGGATCGCATCCGGCGCGGCGTCCACCAGCGTGTCGATCGCGGCCTCCATGTCCTCGATCCCCGTGAGGAAAGCGGGCTCGCCGGGGAAGCCATGGTCGACCGCCACGTCGAAGCAGCGGCCGGAAATCGCGTGGAACAGGCGGTTGAGCCGATATTGCTTCAAGGTCCTCCCTCGACGCCGCGGACGGGCGGAAGATGGTATGCCGTCGCGGCATGTTGATCGCCGGGCCGAACCTGACCATCGACCGGACCGCGCGGATCGCCGAGCTGCGGCCCGGCGAGGTGCTGCGCCTCGAGCGCGTGGTCGTGACCCCCGGCGGCAAGGGCCTGAACGTCGCGCGCGCTGCCCGCGCGCTTGCGGCGCCCGCCCTGCTGGTCGGCTTCGTTCCGGGCGCGACGGGCCGCGCCGGCGCGGCGCTGATCGAGCGCGAGCAGATCGCCCTGCGGGCCGTCCCATGCGCGGGCGAGCTGCGCTCGACGGCGATCTTGATCGAGCATGGCGGTCGCACGACCGTGCTCAACGAGCCCGGTCCGTCGCTGGCGCCCGAGGACTGGAGCGCGTTCGAGGCCGCCGTCGCCGGCGCGCTCGACGACCACGGCGTGCTCGTCTGCTCGGGCAGCGTCCCGCCGGGCAGCCCTGACGACGCCTACGCACGGCTGGCCAGGCTGGCGGCGGGCGCCGGGCGACCCTGCGTCGTCGACGCCGCCGGCGGGTGGCTGGCCCAAGCGCTCGCGGCCCGCCCGGACGTCGTCTGCCCGAACCTCGCCGAGGCCGAGGCGGTGCTGGGAGACGAGCGCGGCGGCCAGCCCGTGGAGTCGGCTCCCGACGCGCGCCCGCGCGCCGAGGCCGCAGCCGCGCAGCTGGTCGCACGCGGCGCGTGCGCGGCGCTCGTGACCGCCGACGCGGCGGGCGCGGCGCTGGCGGCGGCGGACCGGCCACCCGTCTGGCTGCCGGCGCCTCCGATTGCGACGCTGCGCAATCCGATCGGCGCCGGCGACGTGCTCGCGAGCGCGCTCGCCGCCGCGCTGGAGCGCGGCAGCCCGCTGCTCGAGGCCGCGCGCCACGGAGTCGCGGCGGCCGCGGCGAGCGTCGAGTCGCCCACGGCGGGGGAGCTCGACGCGCGGCGCGCGAGCGAGCTGCTCGCGGCGGTGGCGCCGGCTTGACATGCCAGCCGGGACTCCGTAGGGTCCCGCGAAGGGACCGACATCGTTGTCAGACAGCGTTGTCAACAACGGCCTGAAGGAGGCGTCGCTATCTGCGGCGAGACCAACCATGCGCGACGTCGCCGAGATGTCAGGTGTGAGCTTGAAGACCGTGTCGCG
>DASQMT010000306.1:0-5223 GCA_035645355.1 Solirubrobacteraceae bacterium
GCTCGCTGAGCGCGAGCGGCTGCTCGAGCAGCTCCGGGCCGAGCGGGCCGAAGCAGACCGCGAGCGCGAGCGGCTGCGCGGGCGGCTCGAGCACAGCCAGTCGGAGTTGCGCCAGCGGCGGGAGCTGATCGAGCGCCTGACGCGCGCACGCCGCGCGGAGCGCGAGTTCAACCTGGAGCTGCGCGAGCAGCTCGAGCACGCGCATCGAATCGGCGGGGCGCCCGGCGATGGGGACGAGGATGTCCGCGAGCTGGTGCTGCGCGCGTCGATCGCGCTCGTCGGCGCCGAGAAGGGGCTGTTGCTCTCCCGCGCCGACGCAGATCAGGACGGCGACCTCGACCTCGTGGCGAGCGAGGGGTTCGAGAACGAGCCGGAGCACAGCGTATTGGTGCAGCGCTTCGCGGAGGAGGTGCTCGAGCGCGACCGGATCGTCCGGGAGGACACTGTGCGAGCTCCCGCCGGCGGCGACGCCACTGCGGCCGACGAGGAGATCGAGAGCCTGGTGGCGATCCCGCTGTACATGCTCGATCGCTTCAGCGGCGTGGTCGTCTGCGCCAACCGCCCCGGTG
This sequence comes from Solirubrobacteraceae bacterium, assembly GCA_035645355.1. Taxonomy (GTDB): domain Bacteria; phylum Actinomycetota; class Thermoleophilia; order Solirubrobacterales; family Solirubrobacteraceae; genus DASQMT01. The sequence goes on from DASQMT010000306.1 coordinate 570, forward strand.
GCTTCGCCGAGCTCGACGACGAGCTGCTGATCGCCCTGGGCGACCATGCGAGCGGCGCGCTGCACACCGAGCAGCTCAAGACGGCCGTCAACGAGGCGCACCGAGCGACGCTGCGCGCGCTCGCCGCGGCGCTGGAGGCACGCGACCCGCTGTTGCGTCGAGAGGCCGGAGAGACCGCCATGCTCGCGCGTGTGCTGTGCCGGCGGCTCGAGCTCGGGACCCGCGAGCAGGAGGTGATCGCCAGCGCAGCCCTGGTTCGTGACATCGGCCACCTCGCGGTGCCTGATCGTGTGCTGCACAAGCCCGGTCCACTCTCCTCGGAGGAGCGCTCGGTGATCGAGATGCACCCGCGCGTGGGACACACACTGCTCAGCCAGGCGCCGGCGCTGGCCGACCTCGCCGTCGCCGTGCTGCACCATCACGAGCGCTTCGACGGGAGCGGCTACCCGATTGGCCTGGCCGGAGAGGCGATCCCGGTCTCCGCGCGCGTGCTCGCGATCGTCGACGCCTACACGGCGATGATCCACGACCGCCCGTTCCGTCCGGCACGCTCGACCGAGGAGGCGCTCGAGGAGCTCACGGCCGCGGCCGGCAGCCAGTTCGACCCGGAGATCACCGCGATCTTCATCGAGGAGGCCCGGCGCGGCGAGCACAGCCGGTTTCCGGCCGTCGCCGACGCCGTCGCCTCCGCGCTGGACACGGCCGGCCTGTCATCCACACGTGAGGACCCGCCCACGCCGGATCCGCTGACGCTGCTCCCGGGGCACCGCGACTTCCGCGAGGCGGCCCAGGCTGCTGCGCGCGCAGCCAGCGAGCCCAGCGAGCTCACGATCGCCATCGTCGAGCTCGACGAGCTCGACGCGATAAACCGTCGCGAAGGCTATGCGGCCGGCGATCACGCGCTCCTCTCGGCATCGCGCTGCGTCCAGCGCGCAGCGCTGCGTTGCGGCGGAACGGCATACCGCGAGAGTGGACGCCGCTTCGCGCTGCTGGTGCCCGGCGCGGGCGCCGTCGAGGACGCCGACCTGGCCGCCGAGCTGCACACGGAGTTCGCGGTCGGCCCGCGCGTCCGCGTCAGTATCGCCACACCCGACGCGGAGGAGACGATCGACGATGTCATCGCCCGGGCCCGCCGCGCCCTCGCCACGGCGCTCACGTCGCGGCGCGGGGACTGAACCGCGCTGCGCCGCAACATGTCCGCATAGCCGGCCCGGTCCCTAGGCTGCCGCCATGAAGATCGTGGTGCTCGGTGCAGGCAACGTCGGCCGCGCCGTCGTGGAGGCCCTCTACGAGGAGCACCAGGTCACGGTGATCGACCTCGACGGCAGGCGGCTGGCGATGCTGTCCGAGCGCTACGACGTGCGCACGGTCGAGGGCAACGGGACCACGCGCGACGTGCTCCGCGAAGCCGGCGTGAACGATGCAAAGCTGCTGATCGCCTGCAGCTCGCGCGAGGAGGCCAACCTCGTCTGCGCGATGCTCGCCAAGCGGCTGTCGCGCGCTCTGGCGATCGTGCGCACCACCAGCTCCGAATATCTCGAGGCATGGCGCGAGCAGGAAATCGACGTGGACTTCATGGTCTCGTCCGAGCTCGAGACGGCCAACGCCATCTCGGGCATCGTCGGCATGCCCGCCGCCCGCCAGACGGACGTGTTCGCGGACGGACAGGTGCAGGTCGTCGAGTTCGACGTTCCAGAGGGAGCCCCTGAAGGGCCGGTGATCGGCCGGCCGCTGTGCGAGGCGGAGATCCCGCCCGACTCCAAGGTAGTCGGCGTGATCCGCGGCGACGAGCTGATCAAGCCACGCGGCTCGGAACGGGTTCTGCCCGGGGATCGCGTCGTGATCATCGGGTCGCCCGGCGCGGCGAAGGAGTGGAGCCGGATCATCGCCCACGAGGAGCAGCAGATCGACGACATCGTGATCTTCGGCGCGGGGCGGATGGGGACGACCATCGGTGGGGTCCTGCTCGACCGCGGGCTGCGCGTGCGCATGGTGGAGCTGGATGCAGAGAAGGCCCGCCGCGCCGCGGAGATGCTGTCCCGGGCGCGCGTGTTCAACGCTGACGCCTGCAGCCGGGAGTTCCTCGAACGCGAGCGCATCGGCAAGGCAGCGGCGGCCGTTTTCGCGATGAACGACGACCCGAAGAACCTCTTCGCGGCGGTGCTCGCGAAGGCATACGGCGTCCGGTTGACGATCGCGCTGGCGCAGGAAGCGGACTCGCTCAAGGTGTTCGAGCAGGGCGGCGTGAACGTCGGCATCGATCCGCGCCAGATCACCGCCGAGGAGATGGTCCGGTTCGCGCACGACCCGCGGATCCGCCAGCTTGCGATGCTCGAGGACGATCGCTTCGAGATCCTCGACCTGACTGTTCGCGACCAGTCCGAGCTCGCAGGCAGGTCCTTCCGCGACCTGCCGGAGACCGGGTCGGTGATCGGCGCGATCATCCGCGACGGACGGGCGCTCTTTCCCCACAGCTCGGACTCGTTGCGCCCCGGCGACCGCGTGATCATCTTCGTCGAGGCGCGTCGCGCGTCGCTGGTGGAGAAGATTCTCTGACCGACATCGACTTCGGCAGCGCGCTGGACCTGATCGGCGGGGTGCTCAAGTGGGTTGCGCTCGCGTTCCTGATCCCGGCCGCGGTGGCAGTGGGCTACGGCGAGCCGGCGTGGCCGTTCCTGGCCGGGGGCGGCATCACGGGCGTGGCCGGCCTGCTGCTCGACCGGATCACCGGCGCGAAGCGCGGCGCCGCGGTCGGGCCGCGCGAGGGCTTCCTGGTGGTGGCCTTGATCTGGTTGCTGGTGCCCGCGTTCGGCGCGCTGCCGTTCGTGCTCGGCTCGGTGCCACAGCTCTCGCGTCCTGTCGACGCGTACTTCGAGGCGCTCTCGGGCTTCACCGCCACCGGGGCGACGCTGGTCCAGCGAATCGAGGAGCTGCCGCGCTCGATGCTCTTCTGGCGACAGCTCAGCCACTGGCTCGGCGGGATGGGCATCGTCGTGCTGGCCGTGGCGGTGCTGCCGAGGCTGCGGGTGGGCGGGCGCCAGCTGCTGCAGTCCGAGCTCGCCGGACCGACGGAGATCGAGCGCTTCGCCGACACCGTACGGGAGACGGCGCGCCGGCTCTGGCGGCTGTACGCGGGCCTCACAGTGGTCGCGATGCTGGCGCTCATGCTGGTCGGCTGGATCGGTCTCGATCCCGAGATGGGCGTCTACGACGCGATCGCCCATGCGCTCTCGGTGGTCGCGCTGGGCGGCTTCTCGACGCGCACGGAGTCGGCGGCCGCCTTCGCCCCCGTCACCCAGTACCTGCTGCTGCTCTTCATGGTCGTCGCGGGCGTCAACTTCCTGCGGCTCTACCGCGTCCTGGTGCAGCGCCACTTCTACGTGCTCAAGAGCGACGAGGAGCTGCGGCTCTACGTGGGCTTCTTCGCGCTCGCCTCGACCCTGCTGGTCGTCGAGCTGCTCGCGGGCGGCTTTGCCTCCGGCGAGGAGGCGTTTCGCATCGGGGTCTTCCATGCCGTGGCGATCATGACCACCACCGGGTTCGCGACCTCCGACTACACCGCCTGGGGGCCGCTCGCGTCGATGACGCTGCTGCTGCTGATGTTCATCGGCGCCTCGGCGGGATCGACCGGCGGCTCGATCAAGGTGGTCCGCCATCTTCTGCTGTTCAAGCTCGTGCGCCGAGAGCTCGAGCAGACGATCCACCGCGAGGCCGTCGTGCCGGTGCGCGCCAACGGCGTGGCGGTCGACGAGCGTGCGCTGCGCTCGACCGTCGTGTTCGTGCTGCTCTACCTGCTGACGTTCGCCCTCGGCGCCCTCGGCCTCGTGGTCGACGCCCGCCGCGGAGGCGCCGACCTGGGGACCTTCGAGGCCTTCGGCGCCGCGGCGGCTTGCATCGGCAACGTCGGGCCGGCGTTCGGCTTCGCCGGCCCGTACGGCTCTTTCGAGCCGTTCAGCGATCTCTCGACACTGATCTGCACCGCCCTGATGTGGCTCGGCCGCGTCGAGATCATGCCCGTCGCCGTGCTGCTCCTACGGAGCTACTGGCGCGTCTGACGGCCGGTCGGACCGCGGTCTCCGACTGGGACCGGGGCCTACGAGATCTGTTAGACCTCGCTCACAAGTCTTCGGGAGGGAAGCATGAGAGGTCGTACGATCCTTGCCGCATCCGCGCTTGCAGCGGCGATCACCGGCTCCGCAACGAGCGCGGCGCCCGCGGCCGTCGAGGGTGGCTTCATCACCGAGCAGCCGTCGATGCTCACCCCGGTCAAGCCGGGTACCAGGGTCGCGCCGCTCCTGACCGTCGGGGATCAGCTTGAGAGCGGGTATCGATTCGAGTCGATCCCGGACGGGATCGCCGTGCGCAACCGGCCCCGTGGAAGGACTCAGCTGTTCGTCAACCACGAGACCGGCAAGGCGCCGTTCCCGTACGTGCCGGCGGCCCCCACCGAAGCCAACGGGGAGAACGACTTCGACAACTCCCAGCTGAGCCGCCTGACGCTCAACCGGAGCACGGCGAGAGTGCTCAGCGGCTCATTCGCCATCCCGAAGAGCTTCGGGTATCAGCGTTTCTGCTCGAACTTCCTGGCGACCGCGCGGGAGGGCTTCGCCCGCCCCATCCTGTTCACGAACGAGGAGTCGCCCGATTACGTGCT
>DASQMT010000307.1:0-13680 GCA_035645355.1 Solirubrobacteraceae bacterium
CCGATGTAGGTGGCCGGGTTGGAGCGCGGGGTGCGGCCGATCGGCGACTGGTCGACGCTGATGATCTTGTCGAGCTGCTCGTGTCCGGAGATCCACCGGTGCGCCCCCGGACGCATCCGGGCGCGGTTCAGGCGGTTCGCGACCGCCTTATAGAGCACCTCGTTGACGAGCGTCGACTTGCCCGAGCCCGACACGCCGGTCACGCAGCAGAAAACCCCGAGCGGGACCTTCGCGGTGACGTTCTTGAGGTTGTGCTGGGTCGCCCCGGTGATCTCGACGTAACCCGAGGGCTGGCGCCGCTTCGCCGGCGGCTCGATCCGGCGCGCGCCCGACAGGTACTGCCCCGTCAGCGACTCCGGCACGGCCTCGACCTCCGCCGCCGTGCCCTGCGCGACGACGTGGCCGCCGTGCTCCCCGGCGCCCGGCCCCATGTCGATCAGGTGGTCGGCCGCGCGCATCGTGCCCTCGTCGTGCTCGACGACCAGCACCGTGTTGCCCAGCTCGCGCAGCCGCTCGAGCGTCGCGATCAGGCGCTCGTTGTCGCGCTGGTGCAGGCCGATCGACGGCTCGTCGAGGATGTAGAGCACGCCCACCAGTGACGAGCCGATCTGCGTAGCCAGGCGGATCCGCTGCGCCTCGCCCCCGGAAAGCGTCGAGGACGCGCGCTCCATGCTCAGGTAGCCCACGCCGACGTTGTCGAGGAAGCGCAGCCGCTCCTCGATCTCGCGCAGGATCAGCCGCGCGATCGCGCGATCCGTATCCGACAGCCGCAACGACCCGACCCACTCCAGCGAGCGCCGCGCGCTCAGGCCGGTGAACTCGTTGATCGCCATCCCGTCGACCTTCACCGCGCGCGACTCGGGTCGCAGGCGCGCGCCCTTGCACTCCGGGCACGGCCGCATCGTCATGTACTCCTCGATCTTCTCGCGCGACCAGTCCGAGTCGGTCTCCTTGTAGCGCCGCTCGAGGTTCGGGACGATGCCCTCGAAGTTCGTCATGTAGGAGCGCTTGCGCCCCATCCGGTTGCGGTACGTGACGTAGATCCGGTCGCCGTTGGTGCCGTATAGGAACAGGTCCTGCTGGTGCTGCGGCAGGTCCTGCCAGGCGGCCTCGAGGTCGATCTCGTAGCGCTCGGAGATCGCCTGGGTGATCTGGTCGTAGTAGGTCGACGCGCCGCTGGCCCAGGGCAGGATCGCGCCCTCGCCGATCGAGAGCGAGGCGTCCGGCACCACGAGGTCGGGATCGATCTCCATCTGCGAGCCCAGGCCGGTGCAGCGCTGGCAGGCGCCGTGCGGTGAGTTGAAGGAGAACATCCGCGGCTCCAGCTCGGGCATCGAGATGCCGCAGTGCAGGCAGGCGAAGCGCTCGGAGAACGTCAGCAGCTGACCGGCCGCGCCGTCGCGCGGCAGCGTCTCGATCTCGAGGATCCCGTCCGCCAGCGCGACGGCGGTCTCGACCGAGTCGGCGAGCCGCTTGCGCGAGTCCGGCTTCATCACCAGGCGATCGACGACGACCGCGATGTCGTGCTTGAACTTCTTGTCGAGCACGATCTCGTCCTCGAGCAGCCGCACCTCGCCGTCGACCTTCACGCGCGTGAAGCCCTCGGCCCGCAGCTCCTCGAACTGCTTGCCGTACTCGCCCTTGCGCCCGCGCACGATCGGTGCCAGGACCATGAAGCGGGTGCCGTCCTCGAGCGCCATGATCTGGTCGATGATCTGCTCGGCCGACTGCGCCGCGATCGGGCGCCCGCAGTTGAAGCAGTGCGGCTTGCCGATCCGCGCCCATAGCAGCCGCAGGTAGTCGTAGATCTCGGTCACGGTTCCGACGGTCGAGCGCGGGTTGCGCGAGGTCGTCTTCTGGTCGATCGAGATCGCGGGCGACAGGCCCTCGATCGAGTCGACGTCGGGCTTGTCCATCTGCCCCAGGAACTGGCGCGCGTAGGCGCTCAGCGACTCGACATAACGACGCTGCCCCTCGGCGTAGATCGTGTCGAACGCGACCGACGACTTGCCCGAGCCGGACAGCCCCGTGATGACGACGAGCGCGTCGCGCGGCATCGCGACCGTGACGTCCTTGAGGTTGTGCTCGCGGGCGCCGGAGACGACGATCTGGGACTGTCGGGACACCCGGTCCAGTGTACGTAAGCAGCGGACGGAAACGTCGAACAGGTGTTCCCCTGTGGCCGCACTTTGCGGTCAGCGATCGGAACCAGGATCGCTCCGGCCGTCCGTCTTCGTGGCGTCCGCGTGCTTTGCGTGCAGGTAGCTCAGGAACGGCTGCACCGCGAGCTCCTGCCCCGTGACGCGGTCGAGCAGCTCGGGTGGCGGGAGCTTGCGCCCGTGGACGTGGACGCGCTCGCGCAGCCAGGCGCGCAGCGGGCCGAACTCCCCGCCCTCGATCTGCCCGTCGAGCTCGGGCAGTTCCGCGCGGATCGTCTCCCAGAGCTGCGCCGCCATGAGGTTGCCGAGCGTGTATGTCGGGAAGTAGCCGATCAGCCCGGCGCCCCAGTGCACGTCCTGCAGCACGCCGGCCGCGTCGTCGGGCACGTCCAGCCCCAGCAGCCGGTGGACGCCCTCGTTCCACGTGTGCGGCAGGTCGGCGACCGCCAGCGAGCCCTCCATCAGCGCCAGCTCGAGCTCGAATCGCAGCACGATGTGCAGGTTGTAGGTCGTCTCGTCGGCCTCGACGCGGATCAGGCTGCGGTGGACGGCGTTGACGCCACGATGCAGGCCGTCCACGGTCGTGTCCCTCATGGCCGGCAGCTGCTCGCGCAGCCGCGGCAGCATCCAGGCGCAGAACGGACGCCCGCGGCCGACGAGGTTCTCCCACAGGCGGCTCTGCGACTCGTGCACGCCGAGCGACACCGGCGAGCCGAGCGGCGTGCGCGCCAGCCGTTCCGAGATGCCGGCCTCGTAGAGCCCGTGCCCGAACTCGTGCAGACAGCCGTAGAGCGCGCCGCTGAAGTCGTGCAGGTCGTAGCGGGTGGTGATGCGCACGTCGCCGGGACCGATGCGCTGGGCGAACGGGTGCGGCGCCACGTCCAGCCGCCAGCCGTCGGGATCGAAGCCGAGGCCCTCGAGGATGTCCATGACGGCGCGGCGCTGGTGCTCGACCTCGTGCGGCCCGCCGAACGGCCCGCCGGCGGGCGCGCGCGCGTCGGAGGCGACGGCGGCCACGAGCGGCACGAGCCCCTCGGACAGCTCGCCGAAAAGCAGTCGCAGCCTGGCCGTCGTCATGCGCGGCTCGAAGTCGTCGAGCAGCACGTCGTAGCGATGCTCGAAGCCGGTGAAGCAGTCGACGTAGCGCTGCCGCAGCTCGACCTGCCGCTCGAGGGCGTCGCGGAAGCGGGAGAAGTCCGCCGCCGCGCGCGCCTCCTGCCAGGCCGCCTGGCCAAGCGCGGCAGCGCGGCTTGCCTCCGCCGCCAGGCTGGTGGGGACGCGCACCGCCTTCTCGAAGTCGCGGCGCAGCTCGTGCACCAGGCGCACGTCGTCGGCGTCGGGGTCCTCGCCGTCCGTCCATGGCGCCAGGGCGTCGAGCAGCCGTCCCAGCTCCGGATCGGAGAGCCGCTCGTGCGCGACGGCCTCGAGCGTGGCCGCCTGGTCGCCGCGGGCGGCGGCACCGTCCGGCGGCATCATCGTGTTCTGGTCCCAGAACAAGAGCGAGTGGATGTGGCCGAGGTCGGCCAGGATGGCCGCGCGCTCGTGCAGCGCCGCCAGCTCGGGCGGCGCGGCGCTCACCCGCCGGCGCTCGTGGATACGGGCGGCGGATGATGCCGTGCGGACATCCGGCGGCGTGAGCGGGAAGCCCTGGCGCTCCATCTCGTCGCGATCCACGGCGGTCGAGGATACGTCACCCCCGGGGCCGGCCTCGCGCCTTGAGGTCCGTGCCTTCGTCCGTGAAGGCTCCGGTCCGGTGGTGATGGCGTGAACGCAGCCGCGCCGGAGAACTTGCGCAACTCGCGGCTCTGTCAACTGATGTTGACAAGCAGGCAGGTGTGCGTCAATGTACGTTGACAAACATGAACGAGGCAAGAGAACTGGCGGAAGCGACCACGAGCCGAGACCCTGCGGTCGGGCTCGCCGCCGTCGCGGCGCTGCGCGCGCTGCTGGAATCGCTCGAGCGGCTCCAGGTGAGCAACGCCCGCGCGCGCGGCTGGAGCTGGCGGCAGATCGCCGACGCGCTGGGCGTCAGCCGGCAGGCGGTACACAAGAAGCACGGCGCGCGCGGGCTGATCGGGAGGCGAGGCTGATCTTCGCACGGTTCACGCATGCGGCGCGCGACGTGGTTGTGTGGGCGCACGAGGAAGCGGCGGCCTTCGGGCACGAGCGCGTCGGTGGCGAGCACCTGCTGCTCGGCATCGCGACCGCGGGAGCGCTGCCTGCGTCGCTCGGCGTCGATCAGGCCGGCCTGCGCGCGGCGGTCGAGGCGGCGCCGGCCGGGATCGACGCGCAGGCGCTCGCGACGATCGGGATCGACCTCGACACCGTGCGCCGATCGGTCGAGCAGGCCTTCGGGCCCGATGCGCTGTCCCGGCGCCGCAGGCGTCACGTGCCGTTCAGCGCCGGCGTGAAGCGAGCGCTGGCGCGCTCGCAGCGCGAGGCGGTCGCGCTGCAGGACCGCCAGATCACCCCGGAGCACATCCTGCTCGGCCTCGCGGACGACCCTGACGCCGGCGCCGCCCACGTGCTGGCGGCCTGCGGCACCAGTCCCGGCGCGCTTCGCGCCGCGGTGCTTGCGTGCCGCCGGGAGGCCGCGCAGTGACTTAGAGCGCGCTGCCCAGCAGCATCACGAGCACCGCGGCGATCGCGACCAGCAGCAGCAGCACGGCGATCCTCACCGCCCAGCGCGCGGGCGCGGACGGCGCCCGGCGCGTGCGCGAGAGCCGCCGCGGGCGGCCTCCGTCGACGGGCGTGAGCAGTGGCTTCGGCTCCGCGCCCGCGCCCACCGGCGCCCCGCCGATCTGCCTGACCGGGCGGGACGGGAGCGGCGAGCCGGGTGGCGTCGCCGTATCCGCTCGCCTCGCCGCTGCGGCGGCGGCGCCGTCCGTCGACGACGGCGTCAGGGCGCTCGCTCCTGCGGCGACGGCGCCGGGGGTTTCACCGGCGTCAGGCCCGGACGCGCGCTCGTCGCGGAAGCGCGGTGCCGCGATGTGCGGCGACTCGTCCGGGGGCTCGACGCCCACGGCACGCATCGCGCGGTCGCGCTCCCGCCGCGCGCGGTCGCGCTGCGCGACGGCCGACTTGCGCTCGGCGAACGCGGTGTCGCGCTCGCTCTCGGCTCGGTCGGCGCGGACGGTCTCCGCATCTCGCTCGCGGATCGCCTCGGCGCGCGCCGGGATCGCACGCGAGAGCTCCGAGCGCGCAGCGTCGCGCTCCGCGGCGGCCTGGTCGCGCTCGCGCGCCACGGCCTCGGAATCCTGCAGCGTGCGGTTGCGCTCGGCATGCGCGATGTTGCGCTCGCGCGTGACGCGCTCGAGCTCCGCCGCCAGGCGATCGCGCTCCGCGATCGCGTCGTCGCGCTCGGCGCCGGCGCGGTCGACGTCCCGCAGCGCGGCGTCGCGGCGCGAGAGCGCGTCGTCGCGGTCGTTGAGAGCGGTCACGCGCTCGCGCTCGGCCTCGTCGCGCGCCGCGGCGGCCTCGTTGCGCTCCGCGAGCGCGGCGGTCATCACGTCGCGCGGCGGCGCGGGCGTCCACTCGAGGCGGCTCGCGGGCGCCCGGGAGCCGCCCGGCACGCCGCGACCCGAGGACTCGCCGCCACGTGCGGGGGCCTCACGCGCCGCGCGCGCGGACGGCTCGCCGCCCTCGGCCCCCGGCTCCTCGCCGGCCGTGTAGAACTTGCGGCCCGGAGGGGTCGGCACATGCGGCCGCAGGGCGCTGACGCGGACCGCCGTGTTGGCCTTGCCGCCGGGAGCCGGCAGCTCGACGATCAGCCCCGGCCCGACCTCGAGCTCGGCGCCCTCGATGACGCCCGCGCCGTCGGGCCAGCGGAACGCCGCCAGCCAGGTCTTGCCGTCGTCAGCGGCCCACGGCTTGTGCTCGAGTAAGGCGATAGCGCGCCGTCGCGTACCGCCGGTGTTCAGGTTCAGGACCGGCCGCACGAAGCGACGGCCGCGAAGCCCGTACCAGCGCCCGGAGATCTCGAGCCGGTCCTCGGCGGTGCGTTCGAAGCGCTCGAGCTCGAAGTCGACCTCTGAGGAAGCGGCGCCGGGCACCCTGGTCTGCGTCGCCATGACGTTCCAGGGTACGCCGTCAGCTCGGCGCGGTCGCCTCATGCAACTCGCGTCGCAGCTCCCGGATCTCGTCGCGCAGCTTCGCGGCGTACTCGAAGCGCAGCTCCTCGGCGGCCGCGAGCATCTCCTCCTCGAGCTCGACGATCGTCGTCTCGAGCTCGGCCGGCGCCATGTCGATCTTGCGCTCGCGCCGCCGCCTGCGCTTGGTGGGGACCTTCGAGTCGCCCATCAGGAACTCCGTGATGTCGGAGATCCCCTTGACGATCGTCTCCTCGGTGATGCCGTGCTCCTCGTTGTAGGCCACCTGGATCGCGCGCCGGCGATCGGTCTCGTCGATCGCCTTGCGCATGGCGTCGGTGTGCTTGTCGGCGTACATCAGAACCTTGCCGCCGATGTTGCGCGCCGCGCGGCCGATCGTCTGGATCAGCGACGTCTCACCGCGCAGGAAGCCCTCCTTGTCCGCGTCGAGGATCGCGACCAGGGTGACCTCCGGCAGGTCGAGCCCCTCGCGCAGCAGGTTGACGCCGACCAGCACGTCGTACTCCCCCAGCCGCAGCTCGCGGATGATCTGGATCCGCTCCAGCGTGTCGATCTCAGAGTGCAGATAACGGACCTTGAAGCCCATCTCGAGCAGGTAGTCGGTCAGGTCCTCGCTCATCTTCTTGGTGAGCGTCGTGACCAGCGTGCGCTCGTCGCGCTCCACGCGCTCGCGGATCTCCCCCATCAGGTCGTCGATCTGGTTGCGCGTCTCGCGCACCTCGACCTCCGGGTCGACGATCCCGGTCGGTCGCACGATCTGCTCGACCACGCGCGCGGAGTGGGTGCGCTCGTACTGCCCCGGGGTCGCTGACACGAAGACGAGCTGCGGCGTGATCGCGAGAAACTCCTGGAACGTCTGCGGCCGGTTGTCGAGCGCGCTCGGCAGCCGGAAGCCGTAGTCGACCAGCGTCTGCTTGCGCGAGCGGTCGCCTTCGTGCATGCCGCCGATCTGGGGCACCGTCTGGTGCGACTCGTCGATGAAGCAGACGAAGTCCTTGGGGAAGTAGTCGATCAGGCAGTAGGGACGCGAGCCCGGCGGGCGCGCGTCGAGGATCCGCGAGTAGTTCTCGATGCCCGAGCAGAAGCCGACCTCGCGCAGCATCTCCATGTCGTACTGGGTGCGCTGGCGCAGGCGGTGCGACTCGAGCAGCTTGCCCTCCGCCTCGAGCTCCGCGCAGCGTGCGTTGAGCTCGCGCCCGATCTCGGCGACCGCCTCCTCGAGCCGGCCCTCCTTGACGTTGTAGTGGGTGGCGGGCCAGACGGCGACGTGCTCGAGGTCGTCGCGGATCAGCTCGCCGGTCAGCGGGTCGAAGTGCTGCAGCCGCTCGACCTCGTCCCCGAAGAGCATCGCCCGGAACGCCGTTTCCTCGTAGGCGGGGAAGACCTCCAGCGTGTCTCCCCGCACGCGGAACGTGCCGCGCCCGAGCGCCTGGTCGTTGCGGTTGTACTGCAGCGAGACGAGCTTGCGCAGCAGGTCGTCGCGGTCGACGAATCCGCCCTTGACGAGCACCTGGCAGTTTGCGTTGTAGGTCTCGGGGGAGCCGAGGCCGAAGATGCATGAGACCGAGGCGACGATCACGACGTCGCGGCGGGCGAACAAGGACGCCGTAGCGGCGTGGCGCAGGCGGTCGATCTCCTGGTTGATCGCGGAGTCCTTCTCGATGTAGAGGTCGCGCGACGGGACGTAGGCCTCGGGCTGGTAGTAGTCGTAGTAGGAGACGAAGTACTCGACCGAGTTGCTCGGGAAGTAGGTCCGGAACTCGTTGCAGAGCTGGGCCGCCAGCGTCTTGTTGTGGGCGATCACGAGCGCGGGCCGCTGCAGGCGCTCGATCGTCGCCGCCATCGTCATCGTCTTGCCGGTGCCGGTGGCGCCGAGCAGCGTCACCCCGCGCGCGCCTTCGTCGACCGCCTCGGCGATGCCGTCGATCGCCGCCGGCTGGTCGGCGGTGGGCGAGTAGATCGCGTCGAGCTTGAACGGCGGCATAGCTGATCAACAGTATGGGGGTCGACGGACGGATTGCAGTGCGTTTTGGCGCGTGACTTTGGGGTACGTCGCGGCGCATGAAGCGAATCGTCGTCGCAGCAAAGGCCGGCGCCGAGCAGCCGTGGCTCGCCGACGCGGCCGCCAACCTCGCGGACGAGATCGGCGCCGAGGTGACCGTGGTCAGCTTCGACGGGCTCGAGCTCGAGGCGCTCTCGACGGTGCCGCGGGACGAGCTCGCCAAGGACGCCGCGGCGTCCGCCGAGCAGGTCGCGGAGCGGATCCAGCGCGCCGGCATCCCCGCTCGCGCCGAGCACCGCGCCGGCCCCGTGGTGCGCGGCCTGTGCGTCTTCGCCGAGGAGCAGGAGGCCGACATGATCGTCGTCGGCGCGACCTCGCGCGGACCTGTCGCCCGCCGCATGCTGGGCACCGTCACGTCGCGGCTGATCGAGCGCTCGCGCCGGCCCGTGCTCGTGATCACCCCGCCCCAGACCCGATAAAGAGGATCGCAGATGCGGTCGCACCCCCCGAGCAGCGTCGTGGACCGTTCGCGACGAAGCCGACCGATGTGCTCGTGCGCGAGACGGAGGAGAAGGGCCAGTCACTCAAGCGCGTGGTCGGTCTCGGCGACCTGACGGCGCTCGGCCTGGGCGCGATCATCGGCACCGGCATCTTCGTCGTGATCGGCGAGGCGATCGCGTCCTCTGGCCCGTTGATCATCTTCTCGTTCGTCCTGGCCGGCATCACGTGCGCGTTCTCGGCGCTCTGCTGCGCCGAGCTCTCGTCGAGCATCCCGGTCGCGGGCAGCGCCTACACGTACGCGTACGCCACCATGGGCGAGCTGGCCGGGTGGATCATCGGCTGGGACCTGATCCTCGAATACGGCGTGTCGGTCGTCGCCGTCGCGGTCGGCTGGGGCGAGTACCTCAACATCTTCCTCGACACGGTGTTCGGCTATTCGCTGCCCGAGTGGATCGCCGGCCCGCCCGGCGAGGGCGGCACGGTCAACCTGCCGGCCGTCTTCATCGTGCTCGCGATCATGACGCTGCTCGTCTACGGCGTGCGCGAGAGCGCGCGTGCCAACAGCATGATGGTGCTCGTCAAGATCGCCGCGCTCCTGATGTTCATCGTGGTCGGCGTGACCGCGTTCGACGGCGACAACTTCTCGCCGTTCTACGGCGGCGAGAAGGAGGGCATCAGCGGCGTCGTGACCGCGGCGTCGATCATCTTCTTCGCGTACATCGGCTTTGACGCGATCTCGACCTCGGGTGAGGAGACGAAGAACGCCGGGCGCGACCTGCCGATCGCGATTCTCGCCTCGCTCGGCGTCGCGACGCTCCTCTACATCCTCGTCGCCGTCGTCGCCGTCGGCGCGCTCCCGTCCGACCAGCTCGCTGACTCCGAGGCCCCGCTGGCCGCGGCGCTGCGGGACGGGGCGGGGGTCGAGTGGGGCGCCTCGCTGATCGCGATCGGGGCGCTCGTCTCGATCACGAGCGTCGTGCTGACGATCATGTACGGCCAGACGCGCATCTTCTTCGCGATGTGCCGCGACGGTCTCGCGCCGCGCAAGCTCGCGAAGGTGCACCCGCGCTATCAGACGCCGATCCTGATCACGGTCGGGTTCGGGCTCTTCATCGCGTGCATCGCCGCCGTGGTGCCGCTCGCCGAGATCGTCGTGCTGGTCAACACCGGCACGCTGTTCGCGTTCCTGATCTGCAACATCGCGGTCGTGGTCCCGCGACGCACGCGGCCCAACCTGCAGCGCGGCTTCCGCGTCCCGTTCGTGCCGTTCTTCCCGATCATCGGCGCCGGGCTCTGCATCTACCTGATGATCGACCTGCCGGGGACGACGTGGTGGCGCTTCCTGATCTGGCTCGCGATCGGCTTCGCGATCTACTTCCTGTATGGCCGCCGTCACTCGCGCCTGCAGCGGGGCGAGGTCGTGGCCGCCGAGGCGGAGCTGCCGGAGGGGCGCGCGTAGCGCGCTTCAGGATCCTCCCGCCGAACCTCGTCCGTCGACCGCCTTCCGGTAGACGGCCTCGTAGCCCCGCACGACCGCGGGCACACCGAAACGCCGCTCGCACGCGGCGCGGCAGGTGGCCGGATCGATCTCGCCCAGCCGCTCGATCGCCTGGGCCATCGCGTGCTCGTCGTCGACGATGAAGCCGGTCTCCCCGTCCTCGACGACCTCCGGCGCCGCGCCCTCCCGGAACGCGATCACCGGCGTGCCGCACGCCAGCGACTCGACCATCACGAGCCCGAAGGGCTCGGGCCAGCGGATCGGCATCAGCAGCGCGCGGGCCTCGCCGTACAGCTCGCGCTTGTAGTCCGCGTCCGCCTCGCCGACGTACTCGACCCCGTCGCCGAGCCGCGACTCGACCTCCTCAGCGAAGAACCTCTCCTGCCCCGGCTGGATCGGTCCGGCGAGCTTGAGCGGCAGCCCCGCCTCGCGTGCCGCGACGATCGCCCGGTGCGGGCCCTTGTCCGGTGACATGCGCCCGATCCACAGGAGAGAGTCCTGCTTCTCCTCGCAGTAGGGCCACTCCGAGCAGTCGATCGGGTTGTGCACCACCACGCCGCCGCCCATCTCCTCGGGGGCGTCGTCGAGCTGCGATCGCGAGATCGCGACGATCTCCGCCTTCTGCCCGTGCTCGGCGTAGAAGCGGCAGGCGTCCTCCGTGAACGGCCCGTGCAGCGTGTGGACGAGCGGCACCGCGATGCGATCGGCCATCGCCAGCGCGGTGTGGCCGACGTGGTCGTGGATCACGTCGAACGGGTCGCCGCGCTCGCCGGCCGCCTCGATCTCCGCGAAGGCGCGGGCGACGTGGTCGGACTCGTACTGCGCCTTCTGGATGTCATCCGGATGCGGGTCGTCCAGCACCTCGACGACGTCGGCGCTCGACTCCGAGCCGGGCGGCGCGAACAGCGTCACGTCGTGACCGCGGGCGACAAGACCCTCGCTCAGCAGGCGCACCACCTCCTCGATCCCCCCGTACGCGGGAGGGGGCACCGGAATCCAGGGAGGTGCGAGCATGGCGATCCGCACGGCGTCAACCTACCCTGCCCTGGTGCCCCGCGCTCGGCCTGAGACCCAGCGATGACCTTCGAAGTCCACGCGACCGCCGCCGGGGTCGGCCATCCGCCGGCCGAGCAGGCGCCCGGCACGCTCGCCACGCTCGCGGAGACGATAGTCATCAAGGAGGAGAACGTCTTCGTCGTGAGCCGGCGCGACGGCTCGCTGCCCGTGGGCGCTCCGCACCCGCTCGGTCTCTATTACGAGGACTGCCGCTTCCTCTCGGGCCATGAGCTGCACGTCAACGGCGTCCCGCCGCGGCTCCTGGTCGCCTCGGCGGCGGCCGGCTCGGAGTCGGTCCACGAGCTGACGAACCCGGCGCTGCCGCTGCCCGAGGGTCGCTTGCTGCCGCTGCAGAGCATCCAGCTCCGGCTCGAGCGGCGCGTGGCCGGCGAGTGCGAGCTCGAGGAGACGCTGCTCGTGCACTCCTACGACCGCGAGCCGCTGGAGCTCGAGCTCGACCTGCTGCTGGACGCCGACTTCGAGCCGATGCTCGCGATCCGCGGGATCGTCCCGGCCGGGACCAGGACCGCGGTGGCGGTCGAGCGGCTGCCGCGCGGCGTCCGCTTCAGCGTGCACGGCCGCGACGACCGCCACCGCGCGACGACGATCACGGCCGACCGCGACTGCGGGCCCGGCCCGGTCGACGGATCCCTGCGCTTCGTGCTGGCGCTTGCCCCGGGAGGCGAGGAGACGATCACGCTGCGCTACGCGCTGCACGAGGGGGAGCAGACGGCGCCCCGGCCGCAGCGCCCGCGCCGGCGGCTGCGCCGCGCCCGCGACTCGCCGGACGCCTGGTTGCGCCAGCGCACGCAGGTGGAGACCGACGACGAGCTGTTCAACCGCATGCTGCGCCGCTCGCTGCTCGACATGCGGATGCTTCACTCGCGGCTCGACGGCGACGGCTACTACGCCGCGGGCGTGCCGTGGTACGCGACGCTGTTCGGGCGCGACTCGCTGATCGCCGCGACGCAGATGCTCGCCTTCGACCCGCCGATGGCCGAGCAGACTCTGCGCGTGCTCGCCGGCCTGATCGGCACGCGCGACGACGCCGAGCACGACGAGGACCCCGGCAAGGTGCTCCATGAGCTGCGCGCGGGCGAGGTCGCGCGGCTCGCCCTCACCCCGCTGGCGCGCTACTACGGCACCGTCGACGCGACGCCGCTGTTCCTCTGCCTGCTCTGCGAGCACGCCGACTGGAGCGGCAACCTGTCGCTGTTCCGGGAGCTGCGCGGCGAGGTCGATGCGATGCTCGGCTGGATCGACGGTCCCGGCGACCGCGACCGCGACGGCCTGCTCGAGTACAAGCAGCGGGCCGCGGATGGTCGGGGCCTGCGCAACCAGGGCTGGAAGGACTCCGACGAGGGCATCCTCGACGAGCGCGGGGTGCCGCTCGAGCCGCCCGTCGCGCTGATCGAGCCGCAGGCTTACGCGGTGCGCGCCAAGCGGCGCCTGGCGCGCCTGTTCGCGCTCGACGGCGACGAGGACCGCGCAGTCGAGCTCCTGACCGAAGCCGCGGCGATGGGCGAGCGGCTCGAGCGCTTCTGGCTGCCCGAGCGCGGCTTCTACTCGATGGGCTTCGGCGCCGACGGGCGCCCCAGCGAGGCGCTCGCCTCCAACCAGGGTCACCTCCTCTGGGCGTGGGCGCTTCCTCAGCAGCGTGCGCAGGCGGTGCGCGATGCGCTGATGTCCGACGCGATGTTCTCCGGCTGGGGAATACGCACGCTTGCCGAGGGCGAGGTGGGCTACAACCCGGTCGGCTACCACCTCGGCACGGTCTGGCCGCACGACACGGCGATGATCGCCTTCGGGCTGCGCAAGCACGGCTTCGACGAGGACTTCGCGCGCATCTTCGAGGCGCTCCTCGAAGCGGGCTCGAACTCCGAGGGATATCGCCTGCCCGAGCTGTTCGCGGGCTTCTCGCGCACCGACTTCGACTCCCCCGTCCCCTACCCCGTCGCGTGCCAGCCGCAGGCGTGGGCCGCAGGCTCGATCCCGTATCTGACCACGAGCGGGCTCGGGCTCGTGCCCGATGCGCTGGGACGCCGCCTGCGGGTGCGGCGCCCCTCGCTGCCGCGCTGGCTCAACCGGGTCGAGGTCCGCGGCCTGCGGGTGGCCGACGCGCGCGTGGACCTGCTGTTCGAGCGCGCCGGGGCAGGCGAGCAGGTCGTTCTCACGGACGCGCGGATCGAGGGCGACGTGGAGGTCGTGCTCGAGATCTCGGCGACGCGCGCGCCGACCAGCGGGAGGGGCTCTAGCGGCTGATTCCGCGGTCCTGCGCGGCATCGGGCTGGCCGGGTGGGCTCAGCGTGCGCGGCCAGGCGCTCGTCCGGTTCGCGGATGGCGTGGTGTCTGTCG
>DASQMT010000308.1:0-7871 GCA_035645355.1 Solirubrobacteraceae bacterium
ACGACGTCCTGTTGGCGCACCACGCGGTAGACGACGGCGATGTCGCCCGGCCCGCCGGGCATGTCCTCCAGCAGCGCGCGAACAGGAGTGATGCCGATGCCGCCGGCGATCAGCGCGACGCGCGGGCTGCGCCGCGCCGCCGTCGTGAACCC
The DNA here is from genome assembly GCA_035645355.1 of Solirubrobacteraceae bacterium. Classification (GTDB taxonomy): domain Bacteria; phylum Actinomycetota; class Thermoleophilia; order Solirubrobacterales; family Solirubrobacteraceae; genus DASQMT01. The sequence goes on from DASQMT010000308.1 coordinate 153, forward strand.
GCCGAACGGGCCCTCAGCGATGACACGGGTGCCCGGCGGAATCGCGCGCAGCCGGGCCGTGTAGTCGCCCACGCCCTTGACCGTGATTCGCAGGCGGCGACCGTCGGGTGCGGCCGAGAGCGAGAACGGGTGTGCCTCCCACCAGCGATCGCGCGTCAGGAAGCGCCAGGTGAAGAACTGCCCGGTGCGTGCCCTCAGGCGCTCGAGCCGCACGCCGCCGATCTCCACCGAGACGACTCCCGGCGCCTCCTCCGTCACGCGCTCGACGCGCAGCCCGTAGCGCCGGCTGCGGGCAACGGGGACGACGATCCGGAAGACGACGATCGCGGCGAGCGTGGCGATGTAGAGGCCGTACCAGTAGGCCCGCGCCGCGGGCTGGCCGACGAACGCCGTGCCCGAGGCGAGCTGATGGCTGAACGCGAGCGCCACGCCGAGGTAGGCGTAGAGGTGGACGAAGTACCACGTCTCGTAGCGCATCCGGCTGCGCACGATCACGATCGAGCTGACCGTGACGGCGAGCAGGATCGCCAGTCCCGCGAGCGCGGTGATCACGCCCGGGTAACTCTCGATCAGCCGTCCGAGCTCGGTGGGCACCGAGACGCCGTCCGCCAGGGCATACGCGACCGTGATCAGCACCGCGTGGACGCTCAGCAGCATCACGCACGCGCGGCCGTTCCAGCGGTGCCAGCGCGTCAGCCGGCCGAAGCCGGCAAGGCGCTCGAGCACGGGCAGGCGCGCGAGCAGCAGCAGCTCGACAAGCACCAGGTACGCGCCGAGCAGCCCGGCGGCGCGCGCGATCTCGGCGAGCACGGCGGCGGTTCCGTCGAGCTCCCCCGCGCCCGCGGCGCGCCACCACAACGCCAGGACGATGCCCGCGTTGACGAGCGCGAGCAGCGCCAGGGCCCAGCCGGCCGACCGCCTGAGGGTCGCGCGCGGCCCGCTCACCCCCGGCTCAGGGAGAAGCCGCCGTCGCTCGTGATCACCTGGCCGGTCACCCAGCCCGCTTCGTCCGTCGCTAGCCAGCCGACCACGCGCGCGGCATCGTCGGCACTCCCCCAGCGGCCGAGCGGCAGCCGGCGCAGCTCGTAGCGCGTGAGCTCCGGCGTCGCCCAGCCCGTGTCCGTCGGGCCGGGGTTGAGAGCGTTAACGAGGATCCCGCGCGGAGCGAGGTGCGCGGCGAGCGACGCGGTCAGCGCGTGCAGCGCGCCCTTGCTGGCCGCGTAGGGCAGCTCGCGCGCCATCGGCTCGAGCTGCTGGCCTGACGTGAACAGCAGCACACGTCCTCCCGAGCGCGCGTCGTTGTGGCGAGCGGCGTAACCCTGCACCAACAGCAGGGTCGCGCGCACGTTGACCGCCAGCGTCGCGTCGATTGCGCCCGCCTCGAGCGCCTCCAGGTCCTGGTCGCAGGACATCGCATGGTTCGCGACGAGGATGTCGAGGTGCTTGAGTGCGTCGGCGGCGGCCGCCAGGCAGGCGGCCGGCGCCCCCGGGTCGGCGAAGTCGCACTCGAGCTCACCGGCGGCGCCGAGCTCCGCAGCCAGCGCCGGCATGCCGACCGGATCGGCGCCCCGCGGGAGCTCCGCGTCGTGCGGCGGGAAGCCCTGGATGAACACGTCCGCGCCCAGCTCGCGCAGACGCCGGGCGACGGCGAAGCCGATCCCGGAGCGACGGCTGACGCCGGTCACGAGCGCGCCGCGACCTGCGAGCGGCGTTCTCAGAGCCCCAGCTCGCGCCGGTAGGTGTGCCGGTACTGTTTGCGCGCGTCGAACACCGTCTGGACGTAGTTGCGCGTCTCCGGGAACGGGATGTCGGCGGCACGGAAGCGCCGGCCTCCGGCGGTCGCGGCGGCGAGCCACTCGTCGACCTTTCCCTCGCCCGCGTTGTAGGCGGCGAGCGCGAGCACCTCGCGCTGCTCGTACTTCCGCATCAGGTAGCGCAGGTACCAGGAGCCGTAGGCGATGTTGACCTGCGGGCTGGCGAGGTCGCCCTGCACGAACGCCGTGCCGCCCGATTTCTGGGCGATGTAGTCCGCCGTCTCGGGCATCAGCTGCATCAGCCCCTTGGCGCCGGCGGGCGAGGTCTGATCGATGAAGTGTGACTCGGCGTAGATGACGCTCGCGATCAGGGCCGGGTCGAGGCCCTTGTCCGACGCCTGCTGCCGGATCACGTCCTCGTGGTGCAGCGGCAGCTTCACCTCCTGCACCGCCTTGTCCGCCCACGGCGCGATCGCCGCCGCCACGACCAGCGCCGCGAAGGCGGCGGCGCCGAGGAAGCCCAGCCGGCGGCGCAGGGCACGCGATGCCCGTCGCGAGCGGACGGCCCGCGCGCCCCTTCTGGTTGCCGTGCTGGTGCTCATCGTGCCGTCAGCTTCTCAAGAACGCCGGCCAGCTCCTGCTCCAGCGCGGCCAGATCCCGGTCGTTGCGGATGACGTGGTCCGCGCGCGCCGCCTTCTCGTCCTGCGTGAGCTGACGCGCGGTCCGCTCGTCGACCTGCGCGTGACCGCGGGCCGCGGCGCGCCGAGCACGAATCCCCTCGTCCGCGACCACCACTAGCGTAGCGTCGTAGAGATCGGCCAGACCGGCCTCGAACAGCAGTGGCGTCTCGACCACCAGCGCCCGCGGCGGCGGCTCGCGCGCCGCCTCGAGCGCTCGCCAGGCCGCCACGCGCTCGCCGACGCGCGGCCATAGCAGGCCCTCGAGCCAGGCGCGCTCCTCCGGCGCCGCGAACGCGTGCCGCGCCACCGCGGGTCGATCGACGGCGCCGTCGGGCGCGACCGCCGGACCCCAGCGCCCTATGACCGCCGCGCGGACGTCGGGATCCGCGTAGAGCTCGTGCACGACGGCGTCCGTCGAGAGGGTCGCGGCGCCCAGACGTGCGAGCGCCGCGAGCGCCTCGGACTTGCCGGCTCCGATCCCGCCCGTCAGGGCGACGAACGGCGGTGTGGCTACGCCTGCTCCTCGGAGGGCTCGGTCACGGGTGCGTCCTCACCGTCCGCGGCGGCAGACTCGGCGACGGGCCCGTCCTCGCCGCCGGCGCCGGTGGGCTCCGCTACGGGCACATCGGCGTCCGCCGGCTGCTCGACCGGTGCATCCAGCTCGCCGACGTCGGGCGGCAGGACGTTGGCCGGCGTCGCGAAGACGTCCTCGGACAGCCCGAGCTCCGGCACGTTGTCGAGATCGCCCGCGCCGGCGGACTCGCCCTCGATCGCCTGCAGGTCGCGGCGCGGCAGGATCTGGTCCTCGACGCGCTTGATCGACAGCGAGAGTCGGCGGCGCTCGGAGTCGATCTCGAGGATCTTGACCTTCACGTCGTCGCCGGGCTGGACGATCTCGCGCGGGTTCTCCACGTGCTGCTGCGCCAGCTCGGAGATGTGGACGAGGCCCTCGACACCGTCGAGGATCTCGACGAACGCCCCGAAGGCGACCACCTTGGTGACCTTGCCCTCGAGCTCGTCGCCGATCGAATAGGTGTCGACGACGCGCTGCCAGGGGTCCTCCTGGGTCTGCTTGAGACCCAGCGAGATGCGCTGGCGGTCGCGGTCGATGTCGAGCACCTTGACCTGCACGGTGTCGCCGATGTTGAGGATCTCGCTCGGGTGGTTGACATGCGACCACGAGAGCTCGGAGATGTGGATCAGGCCGTCGATGCCGTCGAGGTCGACGAACGCGCCGAACTCGACGATGTTGGAGATCTGGCCCTCGATGATCAGGCCCGGCTGCAGCCGCTCGAGGATCGCCTGGCGCTGCTCCTTGCGCTCCTCCTCGAGCACGGCGCGGCGGCTCAGCACCACGTTGTTGCGCGGCCGGTTGAGCTCGATCACCTTGGACTCGATCGTCTGGCCGAGATACTCGTCGAGGTTCGGGACGCGGCGGATGTCCACCAGCGAGGCCGGCAGGAAGCCGCGCACCCCGAGGTCGACGATCAGGCCGCCCTTGACGACCTCGATGACCGAGCCGAAGACGGGCTCGCCCGACTCGGCCGCCGCCTCGATGCGCCGCCAGGCGCGCTCGAAGCGGGCACGCTTCTTGGAGAGGATCAGGCGGCCGTCCTGGTCCTCCTTGGTGAGCACCAGCGCGTCGACCTCTTCGCCGATCTCGACTTCCTCGCTCGGGTCGACCGACTTGCGGATCGAGAGCTCGTTGGAGGGGATGACCCCTTCGCTCTTGTAACCGATGTCGACCAGGACCTCGTCCTTGTCGATCCGCACTACCGCGCCCGTCACGACGTCGCCCTCCTCGAAGAGGACCATCGTGGCGTCGTAGTTCGGGACGATCTGACCGTCTATCTCGAGGAGCAGGCCCTCCGAGCCTTCGACGACATGCGCGTCGGACGTGCTGGGCGGGGTCAAGGTGGCTTCCATAGGCAGCGGATAACTCTAGCGACTCGATCGTCACCGGCGGCAGGGTGGCTTTCCTATGATCCCTCGCCCTCCGATGCCGATCCGAGCCACAAAGCGCGGCGCCGAGCGCACGCCGATCGGCGGCGACTTCGACGTCCTGATCTGCGGCGCGTCGTTCGCCGGGCTGGCGGTCGCGCGCGAGCTGCGCGCCGCCGGCGCGCGCGTGCTGGTGCTCGATCGCTATGAGATCGGCGAGCGGCAGACCTCGGCCTGCGCCGCACCGACCGAGTGGCTGCGCAACCTCGGGCTGGAGCCGTCGATCCTGCAGACGTTCGGTGCGCTCGTCTGCCACACGCCGCGTGCGAGCGCGCGCTGGCCGCTCGGCTGGACGTTCTCGACGTTCGACTACCGCGTGCTCTGCGCGCTGCTCTGGGCGCAGCGCGGGGCCGGCACCGAGTTCGAGATCGCGAAGGTGGACGGGCGCGACGGCGACGTGGTCCATACCGACCGCGGCGACGTGTGCGCGCCCTTGATCGTCGACGCGCTGGGCTGGAAGCGGATCCTCGGCGCCGAGCAGATCCAACCGCCGAACGCGCGGCTCTCGCGCGGCCTGGAGGTGCATCCCGCGGGCGCGGGCGAGGATCTCGAGCTGTGGATCGACAGAGCCGTGATCCGCGCCGGCTACGGCTGGGCGTTCCCGGCGCACGACGAGCTGCGCGTCGGCATCGGCTCGTTCGAGCCGCGCCACCACGTCAAGCAGCCGACGGTGCGGCTGGCGGCCGATCTGGGGCTGCCGCCCGACGGCTACCAGGGCAACTGGATCCCGCACAAGCTGCGGCCCGCGATCGAGAGCGGCGTGTTCTTCGCCGGCGACTCGGCGGGCCACTGCCTGCCGCTGACCGCCGAGGGCATCCGCACGGCGTTCTACTTCGGGATCGCCTGCGGGCGCGAGCTCTGCGCGGTGCTCGACGGCCGCCGCTCGCGCGCGCAGGCGCTCGAGCGCTACGGGAGCTTCTCGGACTCGCACGCCTGGAAGTACGCGCACATGCTGCGCACGCAGACCCTGATCCCGAAGCTGGGGCCGCGCGCGCTCGCGGCACTCGCGCGAACGTTCGAGCACGGGGCACCGGCGCACTGGGCATTCGGCCACTACCTGCGGGTCGCACCGCCGGAGTTCGCGTTGCCGGCGCCTCCGCGGGCGGTGGCCGCGCCGACCGCTGCGGCGGACGCGCTCGCGGCCTGAGCCGCTAGCCCCCGGGCAACACCGCCGCGAGCCGCGGGAGCGCGATGTTGCGACCGGTGACCAGCACCACCAGCGGGCCGCCGTCCGGCGCCACCCGTCCGGCCATCACGGCGGCCACGGCCGCAGCACCCGCTCCCTCCGCGACGAGGCCGTGCGCGCGCGCGAGAAACCGGATCGCCTCCTCGATCTCGGCCTCGGAGACCGTCGCGACGTCGGCCACGTGGTCGCGGACCAGCTCGAACGTCACCGCTCCCGGCTCGATGTTTCCGCCCAGGCCGTCGGCGAGCGTCTCCCCCACCTCGATCTGGACCAGCTCCCCCGCGCGCAGGGCGCTGACGAACGAGGGCGAGCGCTCGGCCTCGACGCCGACCACGCGCGCGCCCGGGCGACCGCTCGCCCACAGGCCGAGCCCGGAGGCCAGCCCGCCGCCGCCCACCGGGCACGCGACCGTCGCCGGCGCGGGCAGCTGTACGTCGAGCTCGCGCCCGATCGTCGCCTGGCCGGCGATCACGCCGGTGTCGTTGTACGGCGAGACGAATGTCGCGCCCTCAGCGGCGAGTGCCAGCGCGTGCGCCTCGGCCTCGTCATAGCCCCTGCCGTGGACGATCAGCGTCACGGGCAGCGCCCGCAGCGCCGCGACCTTGGCCGGCGAGGCCGTCGCCGCGACGACGACTGTGGCGTCGACGCCCAGCTCGGCGGCAGCCCACGCCAGTCCGAGCCCGGCGTTGCCGGCGGAGGCGGTGATCACGGCCTCCCCGCCGGCCCGGCTCAGGGCGGCCAGCGCGCCGCGGACCTTGAAGGAGCCGGTCGGCTGGAGCGTCTCGAGCTTCATGTGCACGTCGGCGCCCAGCGCGGGAGCGGGCACGAGCGGCGTCGGCGTGAGCCGCTCCGCGACCACTGTCCAGGCGGCGTCGATGTCGGCGGGGGTCGGGGCGGTCACTGCGCGCACGGTCATCCGCGACACCTTGTCACCTACCTCAGGCCGGCGCGCAGCGCAGCGCCGGCCTCGGCCACGGCGCGCCGCGCGAGGTCCGTCTTCGCCAGCCAGCGAAAGAAGCCGTGCACGGCCCCCTCGTAGCGGCTCAGCGTGACCGCCACGCCCGCCGCCCGCAGCGCGTGCGCGTAGGCCTCGCCCTCGTCGCGCAGCACGTCGTGGTAGACGGTCAGCACGAAGGCGGGCGGCAGTCCCGCGAGATCCTGCGCCTGCAGCGGCGACGCGTCCGGGTCGCGGCCGTCCGCGCCGGCGAGATAGAGCTCCCAGTAGCGCTGCATGCCGGCGCGGGTCAGGCCGAAGCCGGCGCCGTTCTCCTGGTACGACGGAGTGTCGAGCGCGCTGTCGCAGACGGGGTAGATCAGCGCCTGGAAGCGCAGCGGGGAGTCACCCTCGTCGCGCAGCCGGCGCGCCGTGACGGCTGCGAGGTTGCCACCCGCCGAGTCGCCCGCGATCGCCAGTCGCGCAGGGTCTGCGCCCAGCTCGCGGGCATGGGCAGCGAGCCAGCGGACGGCCGCTCGGGCATCGTCGAGGCCGGCGGGGAACGGATGCTCCGGCGCGAGCCGATAGGCGACGGCCGCGACAAGCGTGCCCGAGGCGTTGGCCAGCGCGCGGCACAGCGGATCGAAGCCGTCGAGCGAGCCGACGGCCCAGCCGCCGCCGTGGAGGTAGGCGACGAGCGGCAGCGGTCCGACAGCGGGCGCCAGCGGGCGGAACAGGCGCACGCGCAGCGGTCCGCCGGGACCCTCGAGCTCGAGCTCGCGAACCTCCGCAACGGGTTCTCCCGGCCCACTGAGCTCCGCGGTCCCGCGATCGTGCGCCGCCCGCGTCTCGGCGATCGGAACCGGAGCGCCGGGCTCCGGCTCCATCCGGTCGACGAGCGCCTGGATCTCCGGAGCGAGCACCGCGTCGCCGGCGGGCTACAGACGCTCGAGGCCGACGCCGATCGCCGCCGCCAGCTCCTCGAGGTGCGAGTGGTCGACGATCAGCGGCGGGGAGACGGCGACGCCGCGCAGCAGCGGGCGCACGAGCACGCCGGCGGCGCGCGCACCGCCTGCGACCTTCGCGACCGCACCCGGGTCGGCGGCGAGCGCGTCGTCTGACAGCGCGACCGCGCCGAGCAGGCCGAGCCCCGCCCGCACCTC